>JBEIUL010000021.1:0-13204 GCA_040374395.1 Phycisphaeraceae bacterium | reverse complement strand
GAGGGCGTGCTCGGCAAGGACATCACGCTCGTGATGGGCGTGGTGCTGGTCTACTCGACGATGCTGGTCCTGTTCAACCTCGCGGTCGACGTGCTGTACCGCTGGATCGATCCGCGGATCGAGTTCGGGGCCGAGTAGCCTCAGCCGTCGCGGCGGATCGCCTCGGGCGCCGGGACCGGAGCCGCGGGCGGCGCCGACGCGAGCCGCTCGCCCAGGCGATCGCGGAGCCGCGCCTCGAGCGCCGGGTCGCGACCGATCGGCGTCCAGCGGCTCGGGTCGCCGCCGGTCTCCGACGTGCCGGTCCGCTTCGGGTTCGACGCCGCCGTGGTGAGCTGGAACGTCCAGTCCGAGCGCCGGAGGTCGGGCTTGAACGCCCGCTCGACGAACACCCAGACCCGCACCTCGATCGGACCGTCGTGCCGGGCAAGGTCACGCGGGGCGGTCATGCCCGGCAGGTCGGGACGGTCGACCTCGCCCGTGTCCGCGGTGCGGAACTCGAGCGGCACGAACTCGAAGCGGGCAACGCGTCGCTGCCAGGCCACGGTGTCGGCGAGACCGTTCCACGGGTCGCCATCGGCCCACGCCCACGGTTCGAGCAGCGATCCGCCGGGAAGCGGGCGGCTCTCGATCAGGCCACCGTCGCGGTCCTCGAGCTCGGGACGGAATCCCGCGTCGGACAGCGTGGCGTGGGCGGCCCGGAACGCCTCCGGGTAGGACGCGGCCGCGATCGAGAGGACGGTGGGTTCGGGCCCCTCCTCGTAGGCGACGGGTGCGGGGGTCGACTCGCAACCCACCAACGACCCGATCGCGACGGTGGCCGCGATCGCCCAAAACTCCCGGAAGCATGGTCTTCGGCCAGGCACGGCCGGAGTGTATCGGACGCGTCCGCAGGACCCGACCGCCTTCGCCGGAGGTTGGGCCCGATCGGCCACGAATCCCTTGCCGCTCACGCAAACGGAACTAAGGTCTACCATCGCTCGCCCCGATCCGAATGGGGCGTTTGTTCGCCTTCGCCGAAGCCGGTGGGCGGAACCTTCACCCGCCCCGCCCGTACGCCTTGGTCAGTCCCACCTCCGCAGATCCCAGGCCATGACCGACACCCGCCCCGAAGCGTCTCGCCGAACCCGCCGCCTCCGCCTCGCCGTGGGCGTCGTCGGGCTGGTCGCGACCGGGGGCATCGTCTCGGCGGTGCTCGCGAACAAGGGAGGGGGTGGAGGCGGCGGCGCCTTCCGGCTGCCGACGACCGCGGCCGACTTCCTCATGCCGGGGACGCAGCCCAACGAGGACCCGTACACGCTGCATCCGGTCATCTCGAGCCAGAACTGCACGTTCTGCCACTCCGACTACTCGATCACCGTCGCCCCGTTCGACACCTGGGTGGTCAGCCTCATGGGCCAGTCGGCCCGCGACCCGGTCTGGCACGCAGCCCTGACCGTCGCGAACCAGGACGCGAACATCGGCGGCGAGACCTGCATCCGCTGCCACGCCCCGGCGGCTTGGCTGGGCGGGCGTTCCGAGTCGGGCACCACCGCCGACTTTCTCGCCGATGACTTCGACGGCGTGAACTGCAATGCCTGCCACCGGCTGGTCGATCCGACCGGCAAGACGCCCGCCGCCGGGTATCCGGGCGACGATCCCGACCCCGACACCGAGATCCTCGCGAACCTCCAGAAGCAGGGCCTCATCCCCAGCGGCTTCGGGAACGCCCGCTACGTGGTCGACCCGATCGACTCGCGCCGCGGCCCGTTCAGCGACATCCCGATGAACCTGCACGGCACGAGCACCACCGGCGAATTCGTGCCCCTCGTCACCTCGCCGTGGCACTCGAAGAGCGAGTTCTGCGCGACCTGCCACGACGTCAGCAATCCGCTCTACGTCCTGAACAGGAAGAAGGGCACGTACCAGCTCGGTGCCCTCGACCAGCCGCACCCGACGCAGAACCCGCGGGACATGTATCCCGAGCAGCGGACCTACTCGGAATGGTCGCAGAGCGAGTTCGCGACGGCCGGCGTGTACTTCCCCGACCGTCGCTTCGGCGGCAACCACCCGACCGGCGTGATGCAGTCGTGCCAGGACTGCCACATGCCCGACCAGTTCGGCGGCGGTTGCGTCTTCGCCGAGTACGGCGACCCGTGGTTCGAGAGGCCGAACGTGCCGCAGCACAGCTTCGCCGGCGCGAACACCTGGGTCATCGACGCGATCCGCACCGCCCTCGGCGACGAGGCCGAGGTCATCGGCCTGACCGCCGACCGCGTGAACGAGGCGAAGGCCCGCAACATCCAGATGCTGCGGGACGCCTCGGACATGGAACTCACGCAGGACGGCGACACGCTGCGGGTCCGCGTGATCAACCAGAGCGGTCACAAGCTGCCGACCGGCTATCCCGAGGGCCGGCGGATGTGGCTGAACGTCAAGTTCCTCGGCGCGGGCGGCAGCCTCGTGCAGGAGATCGGCCGCTACGACTTCGACACCGCCGCGCTCGACAAGGCCGGGGCCAAGGTGTGGGAGGCCCGGGCCGGCATCTCACCCGAGGTCGCGAAGATCGTCGGCCGCGAGCCCGGCGAGACGTTCAACCTCGCCCTGAACAACGTCAAGCTCTTCGACAACCGGATCCCGCCGCGGGGCTTCACGAACCAGGGCTTCGCCGCGGTGCAGGCCGGCCCGGTCGGTGCGAACTACGTCGATGGCCAGCACTGGGACGACACCGAGTTCACGGTGCCGGCCGGCGCGACCCGGGCGGTGGTGACCCTCTACTTCCAGACCACGACCCGCGAGTACATCGAGTTCCTCCGCGACGAGAACGTCACCGACGACAAGGGCCAGATCGCCTACGACCTGTGGTCGCAGCACGGCAAGTCGGCGCCGGTCGACATGGACGTCGCCGAGATCGAGATCAGCTCGGGCGTTCCCGGCGACCTGAACGGCGACGGGCAGGTGAACGCGGCCGACCTCGCGATCCTGCTCGGCCAGTGGGGCAGCCCCGGAACCGCCGACTTCAACGGTGACGGCACGGTCGGCGCGGCCGACCTCGCGTTCCTGCTGGCCTCCTGGACCTGACCGATCAGGTCGTTCCGGCGAGGCGGCGGACCGTCATCATGAACGTCCGCTTCATCGACGCGTGCATGCCGAACACGGCGCCGAAATAGGCCGCCGCCGCCAGCACCGATCCCACCGCGAGCCCGGTCCGGGCTCCCGAGAGGTCGGCCGACCCGCCCCAGAGCACCCGCTCGGGAGCGACGGCGGCGAGCGTGAGGTTCACCGGGCTCAACGCGGTGATCACCGCGCCGACCACGGGAATCGACTGGCCGCTCGCCGCGCCGCAGATGCCGAGCGTGCCGCCGACGAGGACCACCACGCCGAAGGCCGCGATCACCGAGCCGATCGTGCCCTTGCTCTTGATCGACCACTGCAGCCCGACCATCACGCAGAACGCGACGAACGCGACCAGCACCAGCGTCACCTCGATCGCCGCCTCGGGCAGCACGACGGGGACCGTCACGGTGGCGGTCCCGACCGTGGCGGCGACGGCGAGCGGCTGCGACGTGCCGAAGCCCCCCGCGAGCACGTACACCGACGCGGCGCCGAGCGTCATGAACGGCACGAGGATCATCGGCAGCAGGTACTGCACGAGTCCCTGCAGCTTCCCCGCCAGGTACGGGCCGGGCTGGATCGGCGTGGTGAGCAGCAGGTCGAGGGTCCCGTCCTCGCGCTCGCGGCTGACCGCGGTCCCGCTGAGGTTGATCGCGGTCAGCGCCACGATCACCACCTCGGCGATGACGGTGGTGAGCAGGGCGAGCTGGAAATCCGCGGGCGAGAGCACCGCGACGTGGTACAGCACCACGATGAGCAGGCCCGCGAGGAAGCCCGCCGCGGCGAAGGCCCAACGCCCGAAGAGGCCGAACGCCGACGAGAAGCGGGCGGTGCGCTCGCGCCACGCGATGGGGTTCGTGCCGACCGTGCGCGGCTCGCGTTCCCCGGTCGGCGTGCGCGGCTGCAGCATCTTCCGCCACCACGGCACGTGGGCCCCGCGGGTGCCGATGATCCGCAGCCGGATCGTGGCCCACAGGATCATCACGCCCGAGATGAGCAGGCACGTCCAGCAGAACGCGGCGACCGGGTGCCCCATCCACCACGTCGCGATCGTGCCGAGCCCCGCGGTCGAAGGGATGATGTAGGCGTTCGGCAGCAGCAGCGACTCGAGGGCGAGGAACGGATTCAGCGGCGTGAGCCAGGTGGTCTCGAACGCGCCGGTCCCCACCCCGACCGGGTTCGCCTTCCGGGCGGCGAGGTCGGCCGCGTAGGTCACGAAGAGGTACATGACCACCGTGACGTAGAAGACGAAGACCGCGCGTTTCCCCGCCGAACGGGTCACGCTCAGGGTGACCGCGATCGCGCCGACGAGGATCGAGCTCGAGACGGCGATCGCGTACGAGAGCAGGATCGCCTGCGGCGGGACGCCACCGAAGAGCTGCGTCGTCGCGAACAGGGGCAGGGTCGAGACGAGCAGGGCGATGATGAAAAAGAGTCGCCCGAAGAGGGTGCCGAGCACGATCTGCAGGTTGTTGAGCGGCGTCGTGAGCAGGATGTCCCAGGTGCGGGGGTTGCTCTCCTGGGCGATCGCCCCCGCCATGAAGACCGGGGTCAGGAGGCAGATCAGGGCGACCTGGCCGAACGCGATGATGGTGAACGCGGTGGCCCCCCGCTGGGCCAGGTCCTTCATGGTCGTGGTCGGGCCGATAAGTCCGAAAATCAGTACGACCGCGAGCAGCCCGAGATACCCGGAACGCAGGTAAAGGTCACGGGTGCGACGGCCGCCCCCCTCGACGAGGCGGACGACGATCGGGTTGGTCGGCAGCAGCCGGGAGAGCCAGACGAGAAAGGCGGGCACCTCAGCCCATCCTAACCTTGACCCCCCCCGCCCATCCCGCGACAATCCCGCTTCCCGAGCGGTGGTCTGCGTCTCGCGGTCGTCGTGGGGCGATGCAGCCGCTCATGTTTCCCGGCCCGCCTCGTCTTGAGGCGACCGTTTCGACCGGAACTCTCCCGCGGCGGATGCGACGCCCCGTGACGGTTCCCGCGGCCCGAGCCCAGCGACGGCCGCGCATAGATTGACCTTGGTTCAGGATCGCTCGATCGAGACTCGATCACCGTCCCGCCCGCCTTGGGCCGGATCCGCGAAGGGCCTCTCGACACGAGCGAAGACAGTCGGCGGCTCGTTTCCAACCCAACGGATCGAACCAGTGGAACGCCCAATTCCCACCCGAACGGCCCAGGATTGTCGCGATGCGCGACATCTGCGGTCGCACCGGCTCGTGCCGGGGGTCGGCGGCGGCGTCCATCCCGGCACCTGAACCACGCGTCCATCGCAGGTCGACGGTCTTCGAGACTCCGGCTTCACCCGAAGCCGGACGGGCCGTTCGCCGGAGGTCCGCATGGCTCTGCTCCTTTCCATCCCAACCGCTCCCGCCGTCCTGGCCGAACTCTCGACCGGCCTCGCGATCGGCCTGATCGCCGCCGCCGGCGTGCTCGGCCTCGTGGCCGGCTTCACGATCGTCACCACCCTCTCGAGTCGGAGCCTGCGGCGTGCCAAGGCCGAGGCCGACCTGCTTCTCCAGACCGCCCGGGCCGAGGGCGAGGCGAAGGCCAAGGAAATCGAGCTCGACGCCGAGAAGCGGGCGACCGAGCGACGGGGCCAGATCGACCGCGAGATGGCCTCCGCCCTCGCCGAGGTCAAGGAGAGCCAGGCCCGTGCCGTCCGCCGCGAGGAGACCCTCGACAAGAAGCTCGAGGCGATCACCCAGCGGGAGTCGCGGATCGACCAGCGGGAGTCGCGGATCAAGACCCTCGAGACCGAGGCCGAGACGATCCGCGACGCCCAGGAGAGGCTGCGGGAAGAGCTGAAGCAGCGCCTGTCCACCGTCTCGGGCATGACCCCCGACCAGGCCAAGGAGGCGTTCCTGACCGAGGTCCGCGAGGAGTCGGCCCACGAGGGCCAGGCCCTGAGCCAGAAGATCATCGAGGACGCCGAGCGGGCCGCGATGGACCGGGCCCGCGAGATCACCCTGCTCGCGATCCAGCGGTACGCCGCCGAGAACGTCTCCGAATCGACGGTGCGATCGATCAAGATCCCCTCCGACGACCTCAAGGGCCGCATCATCGGCCGCGAGGGCCGCAACATCCGGGCGATCGAGAAGGCGACCGGCGTCGACATCCTCGTCGACGACACGCCGGGCGTGATCAGCGTCTCGTGCTTCGACCGCGTGCGGCAGGCGATCGCCGCCGAGGCCCTGCAGAAGCTCGTCGCCGACGGCCGCGTGCACCCGTCGCGGATCGAGGAGATCGTCGAGCAGACCAAGCGCGACATCAACGACCGCATCCAGAAGATCGGCAACGAGACGGTGCTCGAGGCGAACATCCGCGGACTGCACCCGAAGATCATCGAGGCGATGGGCAAGATGAGCTTCCGCACCAGCTACGGCCAGAACGTGCTGCGGCACTCGGTCGAGGTCGCGTTCCTCAGCCAGATGATCGCCGACCAGCTCGGCCTGAACGGCCAGATCGCCCGCCGCTGCGGCTTCCTGCACGACATCGGCAAGGCGATGGACCACGAGATGGAAGGCGGCCACCCCGCGATCGGCATGGAGTTCGCCCGCAAGTACGGCGAGAAGAGCGAGGCGGTGCTCAACGCGATCGGCGGGCACCACGGCGACATCCCCGCGACCACGCCGTACACCCCGATCGTGATGGCGGCCGACGCGATCTCGGGGGCGCGGCCCGGCGCCCGTCGCGAGTCGATGGAGAACTACATCAAGCGGCTCGAGCAGCTCGAGGCGATCGCCCGCGAGCACGAGGGCGTCGAGGAGGCGTATGCGATCCAGGCCGGCCGCGAGGTGCGGGTCATCGTGAACGCCCAGCGGATCGACGACGTCGCGACCTTCGCGATGGCGAAGGCGATCGCCGAGCGGGTCGAGAAGGAAATGACCTTCCCCGGCGAGATCAAGGTGACGGTGCTGCGCGAGGTCCGGGCGGAAGCGGCGGCGAGGTGACGAGGCCGACGATGGGCGGGAGCGATGGCGGTCCGGGCGGGCCGGCGCCGGCAAGCGACCTGAAAGCCGGGCGATTCCGCAGCGACGAGGAGCTCGCCGAGGCTGGGCGACGCGTGACGGTGGAACGCGTCGCCACCAGGGACTTCCGGCTGCCTCGCAAGGTCCAGCTCGCGCTCGCGATCACCGGCGTGATCCTGATCGTGCCCTGCATGGCGATCACGGTCTGGCTCGGGGGCTGGGGCCGCGGCAGCCTGATGCTCGCGCAGTCGCTCACGATTCCCGTCGGTTTCCTGCTGCTTTCGCTCGGCTTCTCCGGCCGCGAGGACGTCGGCGTGCCGCTGTGCGGCAAGTGCCGGCACGCCCTGCCGCCGGACGCGACGCCCGACCGTTGCGGCGAGTGCGGGGCGTGGCTGCGCTCGGGCGTCCAGGTGGTGCGCGACGGTCGGCCGGTGCGGAAGCCGGGGTTCATCGTCGCGGGTGCGGCGATCCTCGTCCTCTACCTCGGATCGCTGTCGTGGAACATGCTCGGGCTTTCTTCGGTCCTGCCGAACGCGACGCTCATCGCGTGGGCGGCGACGGGAACCGGGGACAGCGAGACCTGGGCCGAGATCACGCGGCGGGCCAGTTCTGGACGCCTGTCGGCCACGGAACTCGACGAGCTGGCGTCGATCGCGATCGCTGCGATCGGACGGGATCAACCGCCCAAGCTGCATTTCCGCATCTTTCTCGAGGGGGAGTGGCTCACGGGACGCCTCTCCCCGCAACGCCAGCGGGAGTGCATCCGACTCGCCTATCGGCTGACCGTCGAGCGGCGCGGAGATCGGGCGGTACTGGTCGCCTCGATGCGGCTCTCTCCGCAGCCCTCGCCCTCCCACTTCCCACGGCTCGCGATCGACCGTCTGGTCATCGACGGCCGGCCCGGGCCGCCGATCCATCGGGTGTTCGAGCACGACGCGATTCCCTACGCGCTGTCATCCGAAAGGCCCCTCGAGATCGACCTCGGGGAGGTACCGGCCGGCGCGAAGACGATCGCGATCGAGGGTTTCGTGCTGGTTTCCCCCTTCGCCCGCGGGACGGCGGAATGGGAGCCCGACCGCGGCCTCCTGAACCTCGACCCGGGAACGCTGGCAGCGCCGTTCATCGTCGACGGGCCGCCGTGACGGTACGGGAACTTTCCTCCGGTCGCTCCCGGGCCGCACCGTTCGCGTGAATTCGCGAGACAATCCAAGGCTTCAGGCCATCGGCGGGTTCCCGCATCCGCACCCCACCTCATCGAAGGAGCTCCGCATGCTTCCGCTGACCCTTGCAGCATCAGTCCTGGCCGCCGTGTCGCCCGTCGAGAAGGCCGCCGAAGGCCCGGGCAGCTCGCTCACCATCTACTCGTCGGCCGACCCGGCCGGCTTCGATCCGCAGCAATTCGTGGCCCAGCAGCGTGCGGGCTACAACCCGCAATTCGCCTCGCAGGTGCCGGGCTTCGGCATCGTGCGGCAGACGCGGTCGCTCGCGATGCAGGCCGGCACCTTCGACGTGCCGTTCACCGACGTCGCCGCCTTCATCGACCCGACCACGGTCGGCTTCGTCGACCTGACCGACCCGTCGACGACGGTGCTCGAGCAGAACTTCCAGTTCGACCTCGTGAGCCCCGAGAAGCTCTACGAGAAGTACCTCGGACGCGAGATCAAGGTCGACGTCGCGATGGGCGAAGAGATCGAGTCGGTCAAGGGCACGCTGCTGTCGGCGAACCAGGGGCAGTTCGTGCTGCAGACCAAGGATGGCGTTCGGGTCGTGCCGGCGGGCGGAGCCCAGGTGCAGCTCGGCGAGCTGCCGGGCGGGCTGCTGACCAAGCCCACGCTCGTCTGGAAGCTGAACGCGAAGTCCGCCGGCGATCACCTCGTCCGCACGACCTACCAGACCTCGGGCATGACCTGGCGGGCCGACTACAACCTCGTGCTCGACGCGAGCGACACCTCGGCCGACCTGAGCGCGTGGGTGACGCTGCTGAACCTGTCGGGGGCGAGCTTCCCCGGCACCCAACTCAAGCTGGTCGCCGGCGAAGTCCAGCGGATCCAGCCGCAGCCGCGGATCATGGCCCGCGGCGGCGAGATGATGGCGATGGCCGACGCGGCCGGCTCGGGCGGTTTCGAGGAGAAGCAGCTCTTCGAGTACCACCTCTACACGCTGCCGCGGAAGACCGACGTGCTCGCGAACACCTCGCAGCAGATCGCGCTGTTCCCGCCGAAGCCCGGCGTGAAGGTCGAGAAGGAGCTCGTGCTGCCTCCGATCGGCCTGATGTGGAACGCCGGCGAGCCGATGCTCGATCGGGGCTGGGGCACGGGCATGAAGCAGAAGGTCGGCGTCTTCGTGAGCTTCCGCAACGACGAGAAGAGCGGGCTCGGACTGCCGCTGCCGAAGGGCAAGATCCGGGCGTTCAAGCGTGACGACGCCGACGGGAGCCTCGAGTTCGTCGGCGAGGACCTGATCGACCACACGCCGCGGAACGAGACGGTCCGCATCAAGCTCGGGGATGCCTTCGACGTGACCGCCGAGCGGACGCAGGTCGACTTCAGCGTCGACACCGCCCGCCGCACGATGACCGAGAGCTGGCGGATCACGCTGAAGAACGCGAAGAAGGAGGCCCAGGTGGTCGACGTGCGCGAGGCGCTCCATCGCTGGACGAACTGGGAGATCGCCGCGAAGAATCTCGAGTTCACCAAGCTCGATGCCCGCACCGTGCGCTTCAAGGTCACGGTGCCCGCCGACGGCGAGGCGACGGTCGAGTACACCGTCAAGTACACCTGGTGAACCGCGAGACCTTCGCCCCGTGCAGACCGTCGCCGAGATCAAGGCCCTGCTCGCCGCCCGCGGCATCCGGCCGAAGCACCGCTTCGGGCAGAACTTCCTGCACGACCGGAACCAGCTGATCAAGCTGGTCGAGGCCGCGCGGGTGCGGCCCGGCGAGGTCGTGCTCGAGGTCGGGCCGGGCACCGGCACGCTCACCGAGGAGCTCGTCGCGGCCGGCGCGACGGTGATCGCGGCCGAGATCGATCCCGACATGATCGCGATCGTGCGGGAGCGGCTCGGCGAGCGGGTGACGGTCGTGGCGGGCGATTGCCTCGCGGGAAAGCGGGCGCTCTCGCCCGACATCGTGGCGGCGATCGCGGGTCGCCCGTTCGTGCTCGTCGCGAACCTGCCGTACGGCGCCGCGAGCCCGCTCATGGCGATCCTCGCGACGCGCCATGCCGAATGCCGCGGACAGTACGTGACGGTTCAGCGCGAGGTCGCGGACCGGCTGCTCGCCCCGGCCGGCGGCCGCGAGTACGGCCCGCTCACCATCGCGATCGGGCTCGCGGCGACCGTGCGCGACCTCGCGACGGTCAAGCCCGCGAGCTTCTGGCCGATGCCCGAGGTGACCAGCGCGATGATCGCGATCGAGCCGAAGCCTTCGCCGCCGTGGCGCGACCGCGCGGAAGGCGAGGCGTTCGAGGGCTTCGTGTCGCGACTCTTCTCGGCCCGGCGGAAGCAGATCGGATCGACGCTCGGCCGCGCCGGCCCGTGGCCCGAGGGCATCGAGCCGTCGATGCGGCCGGAGGAACTCGCGCCCCCTGACCTTTGGCGGCTGTTTCAGGCCTTCGAGGCCGGACCGACCGGGCCGGTCGGGTCGTCACGCCGGTAGACCATCCGCAGGATGTTCCCCGGCGGCAGGTACTCGACCTCGCTCATGTACGCCCGCATCAGCATGATGCCGCGGCCGGAGGGGATCTCGAGATTCTCCTCCTCGGTGGGGTCGGGCACCGCGGTCAGGTCGAAGCCCGGCCCCTCGTCGCGAACCTCGAAACTCGCCTCGCGGGAGTCGATCGACGCGGTGAAGTGGACGCGCTTCGTCGGATCGCTGCGGTTGCCGTGGCGGAACGCGTTGACCAGCGCCTCCTCGAGGGCAAGCCGGATCGCGAACGCCGCCGCGGTGTCGTAGCCGCGCGACGCCAGCGCACGCGCCACCTCGTCCTGGACCGGCTCGACGTCGGTCCGCAGGTCGGTCAAGGTCCGTCGTTGCTGGAAACTTCCAGGAAGGGACATGGCGGTTCGACGCCTGGCTCGCGGCGACTCAGGCGAACGACGCGATCGCCTTCTCGGCGGTGTCGTGGATCTGGAAGATCCGGTTCAGCTTGGTGATCTGGAAGACCTCGTAGATCTGCGGATTGATGTCCGAGAGCCGCAGCTGGCCTTCCTTCTGCTTGACCTTGTTGTTGACGTTGATCAGCGTCCCGAGCGCGGCCGACGAGAGGTGCTCGACTCCCTTGAAGCAGATGAGCATCTTCGGCTTAGCCGTCCCGTCGATGAGCTTCGCGATCTCCTCGCCGATCTGGTGGATGATCGCCTCGTCGAGGATGTTCCGGTCGAGGAACTCGACGCGGGTGATGCCGTTCTGGTTCCGGACGTTGAGTCGGGACGGGGACGAACCCATGCGGAGGTACCTCGGGGCCCGGAGGCGCGGTCGCGATGGCGACGGTCCGGACCGGCGGAAGGTAGCACGCCGTCGCGGCCGATGCCTGCCGCGGCAAGCGAAGCGGCCTCCCCGCCGTTCGGAGGGGAGGCCGCAAGAGTTCGTCGGGATTGCCGGGGCGGTCGCCCCGGAGGGTCACATGCCGCCGCCGAGCTGCTCGCCCAGGCCGGGGAAGAGGATCGACTCGTTCTCCTGCTGGATGATGATCTCGGGACGGATGAGGAGGATCGAGGTGAGCTCGGTCTTGTCGGTGACGCGGTTCACGAAGAACCGCTGCACGATCGGGATCTTGGACAGGATCGGGACGCCGGCCTCGACCTCGAACTCGTTCATCTTCCGCTGCCCGCCGAGCAGGATCGTGCCCTTGTCGGGCACCGACACGGTGGTCGCGATCTGCGAACCCTCGAGCTCGGGCAGCTGGAACTCGCCCTCGAAGACCGACGAACGGCCTCCGAAGTCGCCGCCGCCCGCCGCACCGGTGAAGGTCACGGTCTGGAACTGGACGTTCGCGTTGAGGCCGAACTGCACGGTCATGGTCACGTACCGCCGGTCGGCCGAGATGACCGCCTCGACGTCGAGCACGAAGCCTTCATAGATGACGCTCACGATCGGCTGGAACGCACCGCTGGCGTCGCCGGTGATGGGCTCGAGACCGGAGATGAACGAGATAGCCTTCGCAACCGAGATCCAGGCCCGCTGTCCGTTGAACAGGGTGAGCCGTGGGGCGGTGAGGACGACGTTCCGCTGGTCGGCCTGCGTCGCCTTGACGAGCAGGTCGACCTGGATGTCGTCGAGGAACGAGAAGCCGGTGACGAGGGCCGGGGTGGCCAGGCCGATCGCACCGACGCCCGAGGTGATGCCGCCGGCGCCGGCCGCGTCGACGATGTCGAGCGACTGCTGAGTCACGCCGATCGGCGACCAGCCGCTCTGGCGAGCGATCGGGGCACCGACCGGACCGGTCACGTAGTTGATGGCGGACGGGTCGTTCGGGTCTGGAACGCCGAACTGGTTGCCGGTCGAGGTCGTGTTCGCGAAGCCATTCGTCCCGGAGTTGGTCCCCGCGAACGAGTCGAAGATCACCTGCGGCTTCAGGGTGCCGTTCTGGTTCGCGCTGCCGCTCGCCTGGCCCTGGTAGAAGAAGTCGCTCAGCTGGAAGTTCGGGTCGACCGCCCGAGCCTGCTGATACATGTCGTTGTTGGTGTTGAAGTAGAGGTCGAGATCGATGCCGATCTGCTCGAACCACTCCATGGCCACGTTGATGACGCGGGCCTCGATGTTGATCTGCAGGGCCCGGATCGTCCGGAGCTGATCGAGCAGCGAGACGATCTCGCGATGGTTCTTCGGGGTGTTGGTGATGATCAGGTTGCCGTTGAGCTCCTGGAGCGTGCCGGTGTCGCCACCGAGATCACGCCAGCCCTCGGGATCAACCTGCTCCTGAATGATGGTGACGATCTGCTCGATGAGCTCCTCGCGCGACTTGCGCTCGGGATCCTCTCCCGGCTCGCCGAAGACGCCGCCGCCGCCACCACCGCCACCACCGCCGCCGCCGCCCATTCCGCCGCCACCGCCGCCACCGCCGAATCCGCCGCCGCCGCCACCACCGCCACTGCCGCCACCGCCACCACCGCCGCCGCTGCCGCCGCTGCTGCCCTGCTGG
>JBEIUL010000087.1:0-7993 GCA_040374395.1 Phycisphaeraceae bacterium | reverse complement strand
CTGGTGAGCCTGCCGATCCGCTACATGCACACCACGGTCGAGATGACCAGCCTCCGCGACCTCGACGCCATCGGCGAGATCTTCGCGGGGTTCTGCGTGGGCCTCGCCGCCGACGATCGGTTCGTCCCCCGGCTCTGATTCGGCGGGCAGGCCGCGAGCCGCACTCCGCCCGGGCCGGCATCTTGCCCAGATTCCCGCCGGGGCCGTCGACGGCGCTTCGATCCGGTGCGGGGATCCGCTAGCATGGATTTCCGCATGCTGTCCTTCGTCCGCGAGGCCCTCCGCGACTTCCGCCATACCGGCTCGGTCTGGCCGTCATCGCCCGCACTCGCGAAGGCGATGACCCGATCCCTGCGGGCCGCCCACGGACCGAAGCGGCTGCTCGAGGTCGGCCCGGGGACCGGCCCGTTCACCAAGGTCGCCCTGAAGTGCCTGCGTCCGGGCGATTCGTTCGACCTCGTCGAGATCAACCCCGAGTTCGTGAAGCGGCTCGAACGGACCATGCTCGGACCGTTCCGCGAGCGGCATCCCGACGTCCAAGTCCGCGTCCATTGCAAGCCGGTCGAGGAGGCCAACCTCCTCGGCCCGTACGACTTCATCATCTGCGGCCTGCCGTTCAACAACTTCCCGCCGCCGCTGGTCCGGTCGATCCAGCGGACGCTCGTGAGCATGCTGGGCCCCGGGGGCGAGCTCGCATACTTCGAGTACGCGGGGGTGCGGGTGCTGAAGGCCCCGTTCACGTCGCCCACCGGTCGGCAGCGGCTGCGGCGGATCGACGCGCTGGGGAAGAGCCTTCGTCGCAAGCATGCCGGCGGCCGGCAACTGGTGCTCGGGAACTTCCCGCCGGCGTTCGCGATGCGGGTCGTTCGGGAGCGCTGAGCCCGGAACGCCGAATGCGGCGGATGCGCGGCCCCGCCGCGTACCATCCCGCCCCATGGCCCGCGTCAACGAGCACTACCTCAAGCTGTCCGCCGGTTACCTCTTCCCCGAGATCGCCCGCCGCGTGAAGGCGTTCGCCGACGCGAACCCCGCGCTCGGGGCCCGCATCATCCGCTGCGGCATCGGCGACGTGACGGAACCGTTGCCGCCGGCGGCGTGCGCGGCGATGCACGAGGCCGTCGACGAGCTCGCCCGCCGCGAGACCTTCAAGGGCTACGGGCCGGGCACCGGCTACGAATTCCTGCGTTCGGCCATCGCCGAGCGCGACTTCCGCTCGCGCGGGGCCCACGTCGACGACGACGAGATCTTCCTCTCCGACGGCTCGAAGGGCGACTGCGGATCGATCCTCGAGATCCTCGGCTCCGACAACCGCATCGCGATCACCGATCCGGTCTACCCGGTCTACGTCGACAGCAACGTGATGTGGGGCCACACCGGGCCGGCGCGGGCCGACGGTCGCTACGAGGGCCTCGTCTACCTGCCGGGCACGCGGGCCAACGGCTTCGTCGCCGAGATCCCGTCGCAGCCGGTCGACCTCGTCTACCTCTGCTTCCCGAACAACCCGACCGGCTCGACGATCGACCGGCCGCGGCTCGCCGCGTGGGTCGAATGGGCCCGGAAGCACCAGGCGATCATCCTCTTCGACGCCGCGTACGAGGCGTACGTCCGCGATCCGTCGCTGCCTCGCTCGATCTTCGAGATTCCCGGGGCCCGCGAGTGCGCGATCGAGTTCCGCTCGTTCTCGAAGTCGGGCGGCTTCACGGGCGTCCGCTGCGGCTATACGGTTCTGCCGAAGGAACTGAAGGCCTCGACCGGCGACGGACGCGAGGTCGCCCTGCACGGACTGTGGACCCGCCGCTGGAACACCCGCTCGAACGGCGTCTCGTACCCGGTGCAGAAGGCTGCCGCGGCGCTCTACACGCCGCAGGGCCAGGCCGAGGTCGCGAAGCTCGTCGACCACTACATGGGAAACGCCCGGATCCTGCGCGACGGCGTGCGGACGATCGAGCTCGACGTGTGGGGCGGCGAGAACGCCCCGTACGTCTGGGTGGCGTGCCCGAAAGGCGTGTCGAGCTGGGACATGTTCGATCGCCTGCTGCGCGAGGCGCAGGTCGTGGTCACTCCGGGCGCGGGCTTCGGCTCGTGCGGCGAGGGCTACTTCCGGATCAGCGCCTTCAACTCGCGGGCGAACGTCGAGGAGGCGGTGCGTCGCCTCGCGGCGGTCGCCTCGCCGACGCTGGCCTGACGCTCAGTCGCCCGACGCGCCCCACCCCTTCGACGGCTTCCGCTTCGGCAGGATCGAGTCGCCCGCGGCCGGCGCCGGTGGGCGCGGCCCGCGGAAACCGTGGCAGACCACGAACATCTCGACCGACTCGGATCGGCTCGACGGCGGCTTGTAGCCCTTCGCCTCGCGGAAGAGCCACGCGGCCTTCTTGAGCAGGTTCGGGTACTCGCCGCCCTCGAACACCTTCATGACGAGGTCGCCGCCCGGCCGGAGCCATTCGCCGGCGAGGTCGAGCAGCGTGTCGCACAGCCGGATCGAGCGGAAGTGGTCACCCTCCGGGGTTCCGGTGGTGTCGGGCGCCATATCCGAGAGGATCACGTCGAACGGCTTGCCGCCGAGCTCGGCGAGCGTCGCCTCGGTGAGGTCGCCCTGCAGCACCTTCACGTTCCGCGGCAGGTTCGCCTTCTCGATCGCCTTCAGGTCGATCGCGACGACCTCGCCCGAGGGCCCCACCGCGACGCCGGCCACCTGAGACCACGAGCCGGGCGCGGCCCCGGCGTCGAGCACGCGGGCCCCACGACGGAGGATCCGCTTCCGCTCGTCGATCTGCAGCAGCTTGAACGCCGCGCGCGAGCGGTAGCCTTCATCCTTCGCGAGGCGGAACCAGTGGTCCTGCACTTCACGCATGCGTCGGATCGTATCCGCACGCCCCGGTTCGGGGTCGGGGTCAGGGCGCGATCGCGAACGGATTCGGCGTGACAGGCTCGGGAATCACCGAGAAGTCGATGTCGCCGTGCGCGTTCCGGATGACCCACGGCTTCTTGCCGTCGTTCAGCTCGGCGATGAGGGTGTCCTCGTCGTTCTTCTCGTCGAGGATCCGGTAGTTCGCGAAGCGGACGAGGCTGCGGACGCGGCCCACGCGGGTCTCGGCGTCGATCAGGCCCTCGGACTCGCCGCGGACCCGGATGTCGATGTCGCCGCCGTCGTTGACCACCGCGACCGGCCCCTCGATCTTCCACGGGGTCATGACGCGAATCCGACCGCGGCTGGTCGCGATGTCGAAGTTCCCGCGGTTCTCGGAGACCTCGACGCTGCCCTGGCCGCTGCGGACCCGGACGGTGCCGAGCTTCGGTACCCGGACGTCCACCGAGCAGCTCTGGTAGTAGGGCTCGGGGTTGTCGGTCACCGCGCGGATGAGGATCGTCTCGCGGCCCTCGGCGCCGCGGGTGAGGCTGACCGTGTAGCGGATGTCGCCGAGCGACGCCTTCTCCTCGTCGGCGCGGCCCCACGCGAAGGCGCCGGTCCGCTCGAGCTCGACCGAGGCCGTGTCGCCGCCGGCCTCGACGGTCACGTCGCCGCCGAAAGTCTCGATGTCGACGTCGACGATGTCGGTCACCGCCAGCGTGACACGCTGGTCCGAGACGCCGACCGCCGAGAGGATGCCTTCGCTGGCACCACCGGCCTCGCCGATCGACGCGTCGGGCGCCGACGAACGGCAGCCGGCGACGACCAGGGCGAGCGAACCGAGCACGGCGATGGCGGGAATGCGGAGGTTCATGGCGAGTTCAGGACTTATCGTCGCGGCCCGCGGGGGGTCTCGACAAGATCCCCTCAGGCCGGTCCCGGCCGCCGGCGGGAAGCGGGTCCGGGAACGCGTCCGTACCATGTTTCCTCGCATGAACCCGGCCAGAAACATCGTCGCGACGCCCCGCCTCGGGTCGGCGGCCGCCGGCTTCTCCGCGTGCTTGGCCGCCGCCGGGTTCGGCCTTCCGCAGGCCGAGCCCGCCCCGCCGCCCGACCGCGACGAGATCCGGGTCACGCTGCCGGCGTCGGCCGCGACCGAACTCGGCCTTGGCGAGGGCGGAACCGCCGGACGGCTGCTCGTCTTCCTGATCCGCGACAACGCCCGCGTCGGCGCGGCCGCCCCGACGGACGCGCCGTTCTTCCGCGATCCGCAGCCGCTCTTCGGGCTCGACGTACCCGACTGGAAACCCGGCGAGACGAAGTCGATCGACGCCCGCAGCCTCGGCTGGCCGGTCTCGCTCGATCGCCTCGAGGGCGGCTTCCGCCTGCAGGCCGTGCTCAAGCGGAACCGGAACGGCCGCGGTCACCTCGCCCCCGGCAACCTGTTCGGCGGCGAGGCGACCGCCGAGTTCACGCTTGACGGCTCCGAGCGGGTCGAGCTGTCGCTCGATCGCGCGATCCCCGATGCGAAACCCGCCGAACGGCCGAACCTGCGGTGGATCGAGTTCCGCTCGGAACTGCTCTCGAAGGCGGCCGGTACCGAGGTGAAGCATCGCGCGGGCATCGTGCTTCCGAAGGACTACGACAACCTGCAGGCGAAGCGCCGCCACTGGCCCGTGGTGTACGTCATTCCCGGCTTCGGGGGAAACCACCTCGACGCCGAACGCCTCGCCGAGCTGATGGCCTCGCCTCGCTCGGAAGACGTGCTTCCGCAGGCCGTGCACGTGGTGCTCGATCCCGACGGTCCGCTCGGCCACCACGGCTTCGTCGACGGGCCGAACGTCGGGCCGCGCGGCACGGCGCTCGTCACCGAGTTCATCCCGCACCTCGAGTCGCGGCTGCGGATCGTCGCGAAGCCCGAGGCCCGCGTGGTGACCGGCCACTCCTCCGGCGGCTGGAGCTCGCTCTGGCTGCAGTTGAGCCATCCCGAGACCTTCGGGGCGTGCTTCGCGAGCGCCCCCGACCCCGTCGACTTCTCGCGGTTCCAGAGGACCGACCTGCATCGCGACGCAAACCTGTTCACCGGCGCCGAGGGCAAGGAGACGCCGTCGTACCGCGAGCCGCTTGGGCCGGTCGACGATCGCGTGCTCATGACGGTGCGCGAGGAGATCGGTGTCGAGAACGTGCTTGGCCCGCGGGGCGACAGCGGCGAGCAGTGGGGCGCGTGGGCCGCGATGTTCTCCTCACGCGATCCGGCGACCCGCATGCCGCGACGGGCGTGGGACCCCGAGACCGGCGCGATCGACCGCACGACGATCGAGCAGGACTGGTCACGATTCGACATCGCCCGGATGGTCTCGTCCGACTGGGCCCGCTACGCCCCGATCTTCGCGGGGAAGATCCGCCTGCTGTGCGGCGACCGCGACTCGTTCTACCTCGAGGAGGCGGTGCGATCGCTGCGGGACCGCATCGATGCCCTCCGGAAGCGCGACGCCGAGCGGGGCGTCGCGCCGTCGGCGGGCCCGGGCTACATCGAGCTCCTGCGTGGGGCCACGCACGGGGATGCGGCGGCAACCGCGGCGCTGCGGTGGGGAAGGGAGATGCGCGAGCACTTCCGGCGGAACGGGCTGGGGGAGTGACGGAACGGAGTGGGAAAGCGGTCTTGGCGGCTCGGGGCGGGAAGCTCGCACCACGTCGGAACGTGGACGTCGATCGATCGCGCGGCCACGACGGGCCATGGCCCCGTCGCTCCGGGGGCCGGGGCGCGCCGGGAAGCGGGGTTCGGTCGGGGCGAAGCGTGCGGAGGAGCGCCTACCGCATCACTGGCGCACGCCGACCATCGCCGCCGCGGCGGACACGATCGACTTCGGGTCGAGGCCGCACATCCTCATGACCTCGTCCTCGGTGCGGCAGCTCTTGGGGATCCGGCTGACGAACATCTGCCGCACGGTGAACGCGTCGCCCGCGTCGCAGCAGGCTTCCGCCACCGCCCCGCCGATGCCCGCCCCGTAGTTGTCCTCGACGGTCAGGATGTTCCCGCCGTTACGGTTCGCGAGGTCGAGCAGGGCGTCGCGGTCGAACGGGATCGAGTAGAGGTCGACGAGCGTCGCGTCGATGCCCATGCGGTCGAGTTCGGCGATGGCCTAGTTGCACTCGTGCACCATGAGGCCGGCGGTGACGATCATCAGGTCGCGGCCCTCGGTGAGCACCTCGAATTTTCCGAGGTTGAACACCGTGTCGGCACCGTAGAGGAACTCGACCTCGGGACGGAACATGCGCATGTAGCACATGCCCTCGTACTCGGCCATGACCTGGGTGAGGGCGTACGCGCTCCACGCGTCGGACGGCTGCAGGATGTAGCAGCCTGGGTTGCCGCGGTGGTCGCGCACGCTCGCGAGCGAACGGAACCAGGCGACGTCGGGCAGGGCCATCTGGCTCGGTCCGTCCGAGCACGGCGTGATGCCCGAGTGCGAGCCGACGAGCTTCAGGTTCGCCCCGGAGTTCATGCCCATCTCGATCTGGTCGTAGGCCCGCGTGAGGAACTTCGCGAAGCTCGACGCGAACGGGATCTTGCCCGCCGCCGAGAGCCCGACCGCGACCGAGGCCATGTTCTGCTCGGCGATCTTGCACTCGACGAAACGCGACGAGAGCTCGCGGTCGTTCGCGAACCACTCGGCGAACGTCGAGTTCTTGACGTCGGCGTCGAGGGCCCAGACCGCGGGATTCGCCCGGCCGGCGGCCCGCAGCGCGAGCCCGTAGGCCTTCCGCGTCGCAAACTTGCCGGTGCCCATCACCGAGGCCATGTCGAAGGCCTTCATCGCCTGCGGGAAGGTCATCGGATCGGTCGCCGGCTTCGCGGCGACGGTGCGGACCGCGGGGGCCGTCGGCTTCAGCGTCCCGCTCGAGGCGAGCGAGCTCGTGAGCTTGAGCCGCATCGAGTCGAGCTCGTCCTTCGCGGCCTTCAGCTTGTCGCCGGTCGCGGGCTTGCCGTGCCAGCCGCCGCCCTGCACGGTCGCCGAGCCCCAGCCCTTGACGGTGCGGGCGACGACCGCATGCACCTGCGTGCCGGCCTTCGCGGCCTTGTCGAAGGCGTCCTTGATCTGCTTCGGGTCGTGGCCGTCGATCGCGATCGCGACGATGCCGATCGCCTCGAGTTTCCTCGCGATCGCCTCGGCCGACTGCAGCGACGAGACCTTGTCCGACTGCCCGTATTGGTTGCAGTTGAAGATCGGCACGACGTTCCCGAGCCGCTGGTCGACGAGGAATTCGAGGGCCTCCCAGATCTGCCCTTCGCGGCTCTCGCCGTCGCCGACGATGCACCAGATGCGGCGGTCGAGGCCGTCCTGCCGTGCCGCGAGACCGAGGCCCGCGGCGATCGAGAGGCCCTGGCCGAGGCTGCCCGTCGCGGCGTCGAAGAACGGGAAGCCTTCCGCCGGGTTCGGGTGCCCGTCGAGCACGCTGTCGGCGTTGCGGAGGCCCTTGAGGTCGTCGATGGTCAGCGCCCGGCGGGTCGCGGGATCCTTGCCCACGAGCGTCCCGAGATCGGCGCACGCCGCGTACACGATCGGCACCGCGTGGCCCTCCGAAAGCACGAGCCGATCGGCGGTCGGGCAGGTCGGGTCGGACGGGATCCAGCGCATCGACTGGTACAGAAGCACCGTCACGATGTGGCCGAGGCTCATGGCCGTGGTCGGGTGGCCGCTGCCCGAGGCGGCGGTCATGTCGAGGGACAGCTGGTCGAGCTGGATGGCCTTGGCGTGGACGGCGGCTTCGAAGCTCATCGATTCTCCTCGGAATCGCCCGGTGGACGGGCGGGAAACGGCAGGGTACGTTCGGGGCAGCGGGAAAAGAGCGGCAAGTATCGTGTGTCCCCGCAGGACCCGCAACCGCCGCGACGGTTTCGCCGGTCTCCGGCATCTCCGGAACCCCGTTCCGGTACGTCCGACGGCCATCACGCCCCCGGAAGCGTCCCCTTTCCCTCGGAGATTCGCATGCGAAAGCCGCTCCTCGCCTTCCTCCGCCGAACCTTCGTCGCCGCCGTGGCCGCCCTCGCCGCCGTGCCCGCGGCCCGCGGCCAGTCGCCGTGGTGCACCTTCCCCGATCCGCTGTCGACGGCCGAGGTCGCGGCGATGCTCGACCGGGTCG
>JBEIUL010000300.1:0-3819 GCA_040374395.1 Phycisphaeraceae bacterium | reverse complement strand
GATGATCATGGGAATCGCGACCCGCATCGCCTCGACGACCGGCGGCAGGTCACGTCGCGAGAGCCCGCGGAAATCGAGCCCGAACGAGCGCATCGCCGCGAGCGACCAGACGAGCTGGGCGACGCCCGCGATCACCACGCCGGCCGCGACGATCCGCACGCGGGCGGCCTGGGCGTCGAAGCCCTCGCCGGGCACGAGCAGCGACGAGCCGAGCGTCGCCCCGACGATCGTCAGGTTCAGCAGCACCGGCGCCGCCGCGTTCGGCCCGAACCGCCCGTTCGCCTGCAGCACGCTGCCCGCGACCGCCACGATGCAGATCAGCGGCATGTAGGGCAGCATGAGCATCAGCAGCTCCCACCCGAGCCGCGGGTACCCCGGCAGGAATCCGACCGCGACGCCGCTTCCCGTCGCGAACGGGGCGGTCACGGTGATCTCGGACTCCGGCGTCGACATCCAGACCGCGAACAGCCCGATCTCGGCGACGATCACCAGGCCGTTCAGCGCGACGAGCATGAGCAGCACGAGCAGCGACGCCGCCCGCCGGGCCGCCTCGGGGTCGTCCTTCCGCAGCCGCATGTAGACGGGCAGGAAGCTCGCGCTCAGCGCGCCCTCGCCGAACAGGCGGCGGAAGAGGTTCGGCACCATGAAGCCGAACGCGAACGCGTCGATGACCGGCCCGATGCCGAAGACGCGGCTGAGGCTCGCGTCGCGGGCGAGGCCGCTCACGCGGCTGACCATGGTGAGCGACGTCACGGTGCGGACGTGGCGCTCGAACGAACGGGAGAGCGAGGCGGGGTCGGACATCGGGCGTACGGCGATCTCGGGTCCGGCGCGACCGTTCAGCCGCCGCCCGGGGGGCTTTCGGCCAGACGGACCGATCCGCTCGACATCATGGGATCGATGCGCCGCGACACCAGCTCGAGCTTCGCCTCGCGCCGGCCCTTGGTGAAGGCGAGCCGCACGAGGTGGGGCGACTCGTAGGTCACGATGCCCTGCCACCCGGCGGTCAGGAAGCGGCTGCGGGTCTCGGCCCCGAGGCGGACCGGATCGTCGATCTCGCCGTAGAGCAGGAAGAAGCCGCCCGAGAGCTGGCCTTCGGAACGGGCGACGTCGGAGGAGGCCCGCACCGACAGGCCCGGCGGAAGCGGCACGTCGCTCTCAAGGATGGTGTCGGGCGTCGACGAGCAGGCCGCCAGCCCGATCGCCGCGAGGGCCGGGAGGAGGACGGGGATCGTCGACCGGGTGTTCGCCACGGGCCGGATGCTATCCGAGCCGGAACGAGTCGATGACCGCCTCGGCGGCGAGCCGACCGGATCGCATCGCCCCGTTGATCGAGGCGTCGTCGACGTGGTCGCCCGCGACGAAGACCTCGCGGCGACGCCGCGGCCGGGCCAGCACGAGGTCGGACGGGTGCTGCCGCGGCAAGGCGTGCGGGATGAGATCGACGCGAAGCGGTTCCCACCCACGGAGCGACCCGCGGCCGAACCAGCCCTCGAGCTGCCGCCGAACCTCGCCGATGAGCTCGACGTCGCTCGCCACGCCGCTGCGGCGATCGGCCCCGACTCCGACGACGTTCGCCGCGAAGAGGCCGGATCCGGGAGGTGCGTACTCGGGGGCCACCGCCGAGAGGAACGCCGCGTGGTTCACGACGCCGGTGCGGCCGCCGTTCAGGAGCAGCGTGCCGTCGCGGCCGGGGCCGCGAATCTCGGGCGGCGTCGCGAACCAGACCGTCGCGGTTCGGCACCACGCGACGTCGGGCGAACCGGGCAGGAACCCCGACGCCGTCGAGCCGTCGGTCGCGACGACGACCGCGTCGCCCCGCTCGCGGCAACCGTCGCCGAGCCGGATCTCGTGCGGTCCGACCGCGACCACCGGCGTGTCGAGGCGAATCGTTCCCGCCGGTAGCCCGTCCGCGAGCTGCCGCGGGATCGCGCCCATGCCCGCGGCGGGAACGGTCGCCTGCCCTTGGGCGAACATCGACATCAGCCATTGGAAGCGACCCGCGTCGGTCCGGAGCGAGCGGTCGAGGAACGTGCCGCCGAAGAACGGTCGCACGAACCCGTCGAGGAACTCCTCGGGCACGCCCTTCGCCCGCAGCCACGCCTCGGCGGTCTCGCCGGTCGCGCGGGGATGGTCGTCGCGGGACGACATCGCATCGAGCACGATCGGAAGCATCGCGCGGGCCGTCGCCGGCGTGATCAGGCCGCCGGCGAGCGACGTCGCGGCCCGAAGCGGATGGCGGAGCGGATGGGCGAGGCTCCGAAACTTCCCGTTCCGCCACGACGCGGCCGCCGACGGGAAGGCCCGCAGCTCGAGACGGCGGAAATCGAGTTCGCTCGCCGCCTCGCGATACGCCGTGTTGAGCACCTGGAAGCCGCGGTCGAGCGTGAAGCCGCCGACGCGATCGCTCGCCACGCGGCCGCCCGGCACCGACGACGACTCGAACACCGCGACCTCGTGGCCGGCCGCGTGCAGGGTGCGGGCACAGCAGAGCCCGGCGAGGCCGGCTCCGACCACGAGGATGCGACGCGGAGTTTCGCTCATGCGGGGCGGGATGGTACTGCGACCTCGACGCCGCACTCGGGGCAGCGGGTCGCCCCGTGCGGTCCGAACGGGTGGCCGCAGGCGACGCACCGCGAGCCGCCCGTATCAATCCAGCGAGCGAGACGCACCCGGGTTCGCCAGGTCGCAAACGCCGCCGTGACGCCGAGGACGGTCGCGTCGATCACGGTCACCATGCCCTTCGGAAGTCCCGCCAGGAAAGCGTCCACGCGGGCTACGGTCGTCGATTCGACCCGCAGCGAGAGCAAGCCGCCCCACAGCAGGAAGAGGAGGACGATCGCGAGCAGCGCGAGGATGGCCGGTCGCCACGCGCTCGCCACGATCGCCGACGACGCGATGGTCGGGGTCGGCGAGGGAAAGGTGCCGGCGGCGACGAGACGCCGATCCTCGTGGCGAATGCCCGCGAGGGCCGCGGCCGGCGCTGCGACCGCGACGCCGAAACCCGCGCCGAGCAGCGAGGCGGCGAACGGGCCGACGCCGGCCCCGCGAGTGTCGAGACGACCGTCGAGCAGCACCGCCAGGGGGACGGTCACGAGCGCGCCGAGCGCCGCCGCCGAGGCGATCGCCATCCACGGCCCCGGCCGTGCGAGGAGCGAATCCAGTGTCCGGTCGAAACGCTCGCGCCGGGCCCGCGACGGCTCGCCACCGACCGGCCGCGTCGCCGCGACGACCGCCGTCGCAACCGCCACGCCGAGGGCGCTCGCGACGAAGTCGTGGATCGAGACCGATCGGCCGAGCGCCGGGATTCCCTGTGTGATCTCGTCGATCGCGCACCAGGCGACGCCGACCGCCAGCAGTCGCCCGGGCGTGCGGACCATCCGAGCCTGCCAAAGGAGCGCCGCCAGCACGCCGAACGCCGCGAAGTGCATCATCTTGTCGGGCGGACGCTCGGGATCACCGAGGTTCAGCCGCGGCCAGTGCGTACCGGTGGCGAGCGCCCCCGCGTAGATGCCGAGCAGCACCCGCCAGTGACGCGTCGCCCGAAGCGTGACCTCGTCGGAATCGCCCGCCACCGCTCACGATCCCGCCGGCGCCGTTCGGCCGGGCTTCGCGATCGGCGAGACGCTGAGCGAGCCCGACCGGATCTCGTTGGCCGGTGGCTCGGGTTCGGCCCTCGCGGCGGGCGCCACGGGCTTCGGCTCGATGACCTTCACGGGCGGTGCGGCATCGGCCGGCTCGCGAGGCGTGCGCGGGGCCGGCTTCGCGGGCGGCGCGACTTCCTCGGTCCGCGTCGCCTTCGGCGAGGCGGGCGCCGCG
>JBEIUL010000125.1:0-6797 GCA_040374395.1 Phycisphaeraceae bacterium | reverse complement strand
GACGTCCGTCTCGCCGCCGGCGAGCCTTAGTTCTCGAACCGTACCTAGGCGGTGCTGGCGGCCAGCCACTCGGACGCGGTGGTTCGCTTCACGCTCGACGGTCGCGATCCCGCCGAACACGGTGCGGTGAGCGGCGGGAGGATCCCGATCGAGTCGTCGTGTGTCCTGCGGGCGATCGCATGCGACGCGCGAGGCCGTTTCGGCCATCCCATGTCGGTGCGATTCACGCGGACGGACGACGTCTCGTTCCTCGCTCCGGTTCCCGACTCGTCCGCCACCGAGTCGGGTCTGGTCCTCGAGATGCACGACGCCGTCACCGCGTCGCTCGACGAACTCGCGGGACGCACGCCGAAGTCGGTGACGACCATCGACGACATCCGCCTGCCGAGCGGGCGTCCTCGCGATCGGTTCGCCCTGGTCTACCGGGGATTCCTCCGCGTTCCCGCCGACGGCCTGTACACGTTCTCGCTGCGGAGCGACGACGGGAGTCGCCTCTACCTGCACGACCGCCTGGTCGTCGAACGCGACGGGTTGCAGATCTACGACGTGCGGGAAGGACGCGTCGCATTGCGTCGGGGCCTGCATCCCTTCCGCGTCGAGTTCTGCGAGTTCGAGGGGCGCGAGTCGCTCTCGATCTCGTGGTCGACCACGGGGGAGCGGCTGGAGCGAATCCCCGCCGAAGCCTTCGCGCGGTGATCGCGGCGGCCCCCGCTACACTCCGCGCGGAGCCACGACATGCCCGCACCGACCGCCTTTCCCGACGTCCCGACGATCCGCCACGAGGGCTCGAACGCCCGCCATCCGCTGGCCTTCCGGCACTACGACCCGGATGCCCTCGTCGAGGGCAAGCCGATGCGCGAGCACCTTCGGTTCGCGAGCGCCTACTGGCACACCATGCGGAACACGCTCGCCGACCCATTCGGGATGGGCACCGCGCAGATGCCGTGGGACGACGGCAGCGACTCGCT
Organism: Phycisphaeraceae bacterium; assembly: GCA_040374395.1. Taxonomy (GTDB): domain Bacteria; phylum Planctomycetota; class Phycisphaerae; order Phycisphaerales; family SM1A02; genus JBEIUL01. Next base: position 5,829 of record JBEIUL010000125.1, on the reverse strand, counting down.
CGACAACGCCCGGCGGAGGGTCGCGGTGTTCTTCGAGTTCCTGGCCAAGTGCGGGATCGACTACTACTGCTTCCATGACCGCGACGTCGCGCCCGAGGGCCGGACGCTGGCCGAGAGCGAGCGGAATCTCGCCGCGGTCGTCGCGACCCTGAAGGACGAGCAGGGCCGGACCGGGAAGAGGCTGCTCTGGGGAACCGCGTGCCTGTTCGCCCACCCTCGCTACGCCCAGGGCGCGGCGACCAGCCCGCGGCCCGAGGTCTTCGCGTACGCCGCCGCCCAGGTCAAGTCGGCGATGGAAGCCACGCACGAGCTCGGCGGGGCGGGGTACGTCTTCTGGGGCGGACGCGAGGGCTACTCGGCCCTCATCAACACCGACATGCGGCGGGAACGCGAGAACCTCGCCCGCATGCTGCATCTGGCCGTCGAGCACAAGAAGGCGATCGGCTTCACGGGTCAGCTCTACATCGAGCCGAAGCCGAAGGAACCGTCGGTCCACCAGTACGACTCGGACGCGGCGGCATGCCTCAACTTCCTGCGGGAGTTCGACCTGCTGCCGCACCTCAAGCTCAACATCGAGGCGAACCACGCCACGCTGGCGGGGCATTCGATGGAGCATGAGCTGGTCGTCGCCCGCGACGCCGGCGTCCTCGGATCGATCGATGCGAACACCGGGCTCGAGGGGATCGGCTGGGACACCGACCACTTCCCGCTCGACCCGAGCCTCTGCACGAGAATCATGCTCATCGTGATGTCGATGGGCGGGTTCACGACGGGCGGGCTGAACTTCGACGCGAAGCGGAGGCGGGAGAGCTTCGAGCCGGTCGATCTTTTCCACGCCCACATCGGCGGGATGGACGCGTTCGCCCGTGGCCTGAAGGCCGCCGCGGCGATCCGGGCCGACGGGCGCCTCTCCGAGTTCGTGCGGAACCGCTACCGGGCATGGGACGGCGATCTCGGCACGACGATCCACCGGAAGGGGACCGGTCTCGCCGAGCTGGCCCGGATCGCCCGCGAGTCGCCCGAGCCGACGCTCGAGAGCGGTCGCGAGGAGATGCTCGAGCGGATCTTCCACGAGTTCGCGTGAGGGACACGATGGACGTCGCCACCGCAAGGACCTTGATGCACGAATGGGTCGCGAACCCGTCGCTCCGCACCCACATGGAGGCGGTCGCGGCGTGCATGGCCCGTTGCGCCGCGGAAGTCGCTCCGGCAGACGTCGAGCGCTGGACGGTCGCCGGACTCCTGCACGACTTCGACTACGAGCGGCACCCGACCCCCGCCGAGCATCCGACGGTGGGGGTCGCCCACCTCCGCGGGCAGGGCGTCGACGCCGAGGTGCTCGACGCGATCCTCGGCCACGCCGAGTACACCGGCGTGCCACGGACCTCGTCGATGGCCCATCACCTCTTCGCGGTCGACGAGCTCGCCGGTTTCATCGTGGCGTGCGGCCGGGTGCGGCCCGACGGCCTCGCCTCGCTCGACGCGGCCGGGGTGCGGAAGAAGCTGAAGACACCGGCATTTGCGGCCGCGGTCAGCCGCGACGACATCGCCCGCGGGATCGCCGAGCTCGCCGTCGATGGCGATGCCCACATCACGCGCTGCATCGCGGCGATCCGCGACGCGGGGCTGGTCGTGCCGAGACCGGCCGGCGCGTGAAAAGGGACGACCGGCCCCGGAAGCCGGTCGTCCCTGCAAGGAGGCTTGGTTCCCGATCAGGCCACTTTGCGGCTGCGGAGCCGCTTGACGTTCCGCTCGTGCCGCACGCCGACGCCGGCCGAGAGCAGTTCGAGCAGATCGGACGGGTCCTTCGCGTGGAGGTCGGCGCCGATCTCCTCGGCCAGGCCCGGGGCGCGGTTGAAGATGCCGCCGCCGACCACGATCTGGAGGTTCGGGCACGAGCCGATCTCGCGGATGGTGTCGATGAGCTGGCGGATGTTCGGTGCGTCGCGATTGGTCGACGCGAACATCAGCAGGATGTCGGGGGAGTGCAGCTGCACCTCCTCCAGGATCTCGTCGTTCGCGACGCCGCCGCCGGCGAAGAACACCTCGTAGCCGTCGGCCTCGCAGAGGTCGGCGACCAGCTGGCCGGCGAGCTCCTCGGGCTCGTTCGCGCCGCAGAAGAGGCAGATCTTCCGGTTGCGGCGGGCCTTCTGCTCGTACCGGGCCTGGGCCTGGTCGACCAGCATCCGCAGCAGACGCGTGGCGTAATGATGGGCGAGGTTCGAGAGCTGGTCATTGCGGTGCAGTGCGTAGACGTTCTCGAGGGTCGGCCAGAGGACCTCGCGGGTCACCTGCTCGGCAGGCAGGCCATGGTCGTAGAGGGCCTCGACGAGCTTCCGCGACGCGACGCGGTTGCCGGAAATGAGATGCGAGAAGAGGGTTTCGAGAGTCGCTTCCAGATTCATGACGGGAACAGCCTGGGGAACGGGAACCGGGAAGCCTCCCGGCGATGGGGCCACGGTTCCACACCGTGACGCGGCTTCCTCTTTCGGATTCAAGGCGATCGCGCAGCCACCCCATGGCCGTGCTGGTCGATAAGGACGACCAACGTCCAGAGAATCAGTGCTTATCAGCCGGAGGAACGTCCGCGGAACCGGTCGTCGCGCCCTTCTTGCGCCACGGCGGCTCGACCTGGGCGACGAGAAGCGCCGCGAACATGATCGCGGCACCGATCACCTTGCGGCCGCCAAGCGGCTCGGCGAGCAGCCAGACGCCCGCCGCCATGCCGAAGACCGACTCGAGGCTCATGATGATCGCGGCGTGCGTCGGCGGCGCGACTCGCTGCGCCACCATCTGGATGACGAACGCGAGGCAGACCGAGAAGACACTGCCGTAGAGCAACGCACCCCACGCCTCGCCCGCCTGGGCGAGCGTCGGCTTCTCGGTCACGACGGCGATCGCGAGGCTGAGGATCCCGGTGACCGCGAACTGGAGGAACGTGAAGCGGAGCGGCTCGAGGACCTTTGACGCCCGGGCGACGATCAGGATCTGGATCGCCCACATGAACGCGCAGCCCATCACGAGCGGGTCCCCGGGGTTGATGCTCAGGCCATCCTCGCCCGGGCTGATCGAGAGCAGCCAGAGTCCCCACAGGGCCAGGCCGCAGGCGATCCAGATCTCGATGCCGACCCTTCGCCCGATCAGGAGCGCGAGCATCGGCGTGAAGAGCACGTAGAGCGAAGTGATGAAGCCGCCGTTGCCGGCCGTCGTCGCCTCCATGCCGGCCTGCTGGAGCGTCGCGGCGATCGCCATCACCAGCCCGGCCAGCCCGCCCCACTTGAGGTACTCGCGACGCGTCGCTCGTCGATCGAGGCCCTCGATCGGCGGGGCTGACTTGAGGACGAACGGCAAGAGCAGCAGCGCCCCGAGCGAGAAGCGGATCCCGGTGTATCCGAACGGCCCGAAGACCTCGGCGCCGTGCCGCTGCGCGACGAAACCGACGCCCCATATGAGGGCGGCGACCAGGAGGAGCGCGTCGGCGCTCGCGGGCGTGAGGCTGATTCGCAGGGGAGGTTCGCTTTCGTCTCAGTGCGTGAAGGCCGACGCGGGCACGGCGGCCTCCTCGAGGCCGGGACCCGACCAGCGGAGGTCGAGGTCGTCGCCCCCGTCGAGTTCGAAGTACCGGATGAGGATCGGATGCGCGCCGCGGCCGAGCGCGATCTCGCCGCCGGCGTACCGCATCGAGTGCGGTCCGTCGTTCTCGACGACGGTGGTGTCGCCGATCCGAAGGACGCTGCCGTCGTCGGAGCCGAGCGAGAAGCGATAGACCGCGTCGGCGGGAACGGTGATCCACCCCGCGAGTTCGAGACCGAAGTGATCGCTGCGGGCCGGACCGGCGATCCGCACCGACGGCACCTCGCCGACCTGCGTCGGCTGGCCGGGAAACGGCTTGGCTGCGGAATCGAACGTGCCTTGCCAACGCTTGAACGCGAGGCCCGGCCGCGGGCCGCCGGCGCGATCTCCGGGGCGCGGCGAGACCCGGGTGAAGGTCCGCGAGGCCGTCGCCCCGACCGGACGGCCGTCGAGGAAGCAGCGGGCCTTCACCGTCGCGGGACCGGTGAGCGTGATCGACCGGTCGAAGATCGCGCTGGTCGCCGTCGGCTCGCTCCCGTCGTTGGTCCAGCGGACGATGACGCCGTCCGGCGCCGAAGTACGGACGTCGACCGTCCCGACGAACATCGACGACGCGGCGTCGAGCGGGGGCTCGCCGATCACCCGCGGCGGGCCGGCGAGATCGACCGTGATGACCGTGGCGACCGGATCGGGGGCGACCGCCGGCACCTCGATCTCGACGCCCGCGCCCACGGTGCGAACGGCCAGTGACCTGCCCGGCGACGCGAGCAGCCCCACGGAAGTCGGCTGGTCGAGGAGGCCGGGCAGCAGCAGCTTCCCGTCCTGCGGCCAATCGAAGACGATCAGGTAGAGCCGATGGACGCCGTCGCTTCGCGTGGTGCAGCGGCCCCAGTCGAGCTTCGGGAAGACGCTCGGACCGGTCCCGTAGATCGCCTCGCCGTTCACCTCGAGCCAGCGGCCCATGGCGGCCAGTCGCTCGACGCTCGCCTCGGGAATCCGCCCGAGCTCGTCGGGCCCGACGTTCAGCAGGAAGTTCCCGCCCTTGCTCGCGATGTCGACAAGCATGCGGACCAGCGTCTCGTCGCCCTTCCAGTTCACGTCCTTGCGGTGGAACCCCCACGAGCCGTTCATGGTCATGCAGGTTTCCCAGTCGACGCCGGGGAAGCCGGTCGCGGGAATCTCCTGCTCGGGCGTGCCGTAGTCGCCGCGGTACTTGCCGCCGCGGGTCATGCCCTGCATGCCCTCGCGCCCGACGTCGACGCGGTTGTTCACGATGAGGTCGGGCTTGAGCGACCGCACGAAGTCGTCGATCTCGGCGCCGTCCTCGTGGGACCAGGTGTTCTCCCACTCGCCGTCGAACCAGAGGATGCCGACGTCGCCGTACTCGCCCGAGAGAAGCTCGGCGAGCTGGCCCTTCATGTACTCCTTGTATCGAGGGAAGCTCGAGGGGTCGGCCGGACGATCGTCCCACGGGCGACGCGGGAGGTAGTCGGGGTGCGTCCAGTCCATGATCGAGTGATAGAAGCAGAGGCGGATGCCGGCGTCGCGGCAGGCGACGGCGAGTTCCTTCAGGATGTCGCGGCGGAAGGGCGTGCTTGCGACGTCCCACTCGGTGAGCCTCGAGTCCCACAGGCAGAAGCCGTCGTGGTGCTTGCTCGTGATGACGATGTACCGCATGCCGGCGGCCTTCGCGATCGCGACCCAGCGTTTCGCGTCGAATTCGACCGGATCGAAACGATCGCGAAGCGGCGTGTAGTCGGCGGGGCGAATCTTCGCGTGGTTCATCAGCCACTCGCCGGCGCCGGGGTACTCCTTGCCGTTCCACTCGCCGGCCGGAATCGCGTAGAGGCCCCAGTGGATGAACATGCCGAAGCGGGCGTCGCGCCACCACGCCATGCGGGCGTCACGGGCCGCCGGGGCTTCCGTGGTGATGTCGAAGGGGGGCGGCGACGGCGGATTCGCGGCCGAGATCGCCGCGGCGACGAGAAGCGAGGTCAGCATGGCCTCGGCAGAATGGCGGAACTCACTTGCCGATGCAGAAGCGGGCGAAGAACCGCCCGAGGACCTCGTCGGGGGCGCCCACGCCGGTGAGTTCGCGCAGCGGATTGATCGCTTCCGAAACCGCGGCGGCGACCAGCTCGGGCTGGCGGCGGACCGCGGGCGCGAGCTCGCGGGCGCGACCGATCGCCGCCAGCGTCCGCTCGAGGGCGTCGACGTGGCGATGGAGGATGGCGTCGAGGCTCGACTCGCGCGGCG
>JBEIUL010000421.1:0-2584 GCA_040374395.1 Phycisphaeraceae bacterium | reverse complement strand
GCGCACGACCGGCTTATGTCACCACCCAACCGGCGAGCACCGCCATAAACGGCGTGAAACTCATCCAGCGCACGCCATTGAGGAACCACGGTGCTTGCCAGTAACGACCGCCACGGCGTATCACCAGCCCGGTCAGGCCAAAGGCGATCGGCCGCGACGGTACGCACCTCTCGATGAACCTTCGCATCGGCGATGCCGAGCGATCGGATGCGTTCTTTCCCGCCCGCTGGTGGAACGCGTCCAGACACGCCGAATCCATCCGGCCCGGCGGCCGCGTCGACGCGGTGGTGACCCCGCGGGTCGATCGGTTCCTCGGGGAGGAGAAGGTCCTGCTCGAGATCTGCGACCTCGCTCCCGGCTGAACGGCAACTCCGCTGTGTAACTCCGGTGGGCGACTTGACGGTCGGATGGGGTGCTCTCCCCAAGCGAGCGCGAATCTTGCCGATCGCGAGGGATGCGAGGGTGCGGCGGCTGTACAACGTGGCCTTCCCCGGGGAGTTCGCCTCCGTACCGGCCTCGCGCCGGCGGTCGCGAAGGCCTCGCGGGACCATTCCGAGGAGGCCGCTCGTGGTCCAAGCATTCCGGTGGTTTTTTTCGTCCGTTTTCGTTCCGCTCCTCGCCTCGATCGCGGGCTTTCTGGTGTCGGCGCCGGCCGGTGCCGCGGGCGTGACCGAGACCGTCACCTACACGGTCGGGACGCCCGGGACCGAGTTCCATGCCCAGTACTCATGGACCGTGACGAACGTGCTCGCGAAAGGCACGTTCGCCGACGGTTCGCCGTGGGTGCGGGTCGCGGTCGGATCACAACTCATCGCGGTCACGCCGATGAGCGAGGTCCGCACCACCGACGGCGGATTCCTGGTGACCATCAACGGCTCGGTCAAGAACCCGAGGATGCAGTACAGCATCAATCCCCAGACGCTCGAGATCTACCAATCGGGCAAGCAGCTGTTCGACGGCCGCCGCATCTTCCTCGACGGGCCTTCCAACCAGGCCGCGCTCGACGCGACCTTCGACTTCGCGGCGAACATCGGCGTGCCGAACCCGAGCACCGGCACCATCGCCCCGGTGCCCCTCGTCGCCGGCGACGTCGTGGTCACCGCGCGGAGCGAGTGGCGCGAGGACATGGGCGGCGAGTGGGCGGCGTCGGGGCGGCTTCCGCACACCGGCGGCTTCCGCCGGACCGCGATCGACCGCTTCGGCGTGCTGACGGTGCTCGCGACCTCGCCCGCCTCGTCCTCGTTCCGGCCGCCGGTCCAGTGGAAACTCGGATACGAGAACCAGCGGCCGGCCCCGATCCCGGTCTCCTCGGTGATCACCAACGAGTTCGCGTTGCTGCAGGGCAGTTCCGGAACGCCCGCGGGCAGCGACGTGCTGCTCGCGAGCCCGACGTTCCATGACGGGAACGGCCTGCTCTACCAGAGCTCGCAGGCCCAGCACGCCCTGAGCGCCGATCCCGAGCGACAGGGCTCGATCGCCTACGGCGGCAACGCCGCGGTGCAGGTCCTGAGGAACGTGCTCTTCGCGGCGACCGACTTGACCGCGCCGGCCGCGCAGCGGATCTCGGCCCGGAACCGGCTCATCCAGTACGGCATCGACTGCTGGGGCGCGGCGGTGGCCTTGGGCAACACCCGGGCCGGCGCCGGCCAGCGGGCGGCCGAGATGAAGCCGTGGATCATGCTCGCCGGCTGGTGGCTGAACCGCGAGGAGATGCGGAACCCCTACCAGGGCATCCGGAACCAGTATCCGGGCACTCCGGTCGCCGGACTCGATGACGCGACGCTCGGCAGCATGCTCTTCCACGACGATGCGGTCGCCCAGCAGGTGGTCGCCGGTCTCGGCCTCGGTGCCCCGTACCACCAGCAGTGGGGGCCCGGCTTCGAGCACCAGGTCACGGCCGCGTCGATCGCGGGCGCCGCCCGGTTGATGGATTGCGGCGAGATCTCGGGTTCGTTCGGTCGACTCGACCTGAGCGGGGCGCGGCCCCATCCCTTCGAGCATGCCCGCGATCCCCGGACCTACTTCGGCTGCTCGCTGCGGATCGAGGACGGGGCCGGCGCCGGCAGCACGGTCTACCGAGTCATCGAGGTGGGCGACGTGAACGGCGCTTTCGGTGGCTTCATCAAGGTCGACCGCCCGTGGCAGCACGGGACGCCCGACGCCTCGTCGTCGGTCCGGATGTTCCCGTTCCAGAACGGCGACTTCGCTCCGGGCCTCACGGGCGACATCGGCCGGTGGTACTACTCGACGAACGGACAGCGGAACCTCCAGGCCGTGGATTGCCTGTCGCCGATGGCCAACGGTTACGCACGGATCTCGTTCAAGGCGCTCCTCGCGCCGTACGCGGCGCTCAAGCGCCTCGCGTCGGTGACCGGGAACACCGCGTACCTCCGTGGTACGACGTGGAACATGCTCGCGGAGTCGATCGACGGCAGCGGCCAGTCGCCCTCCGGCAGCGAGCGGTTCGGCGGCCTTCCCGACTCGGACCGGATCACGAACCAGGTCTGGTCGCGGTTCCCGCAGGCCGGCCTGCGGGTCGGTGAGCTGGCGGCGGTGCAGTCGTGGATCGGCTTCGACGGCACCG
>JBEIUL010000541.1:0-1773 GCA_040374395.1 Phycisphaeraceae bacterium | reverse complement strand
GACCCGCTGGCGGCGCTGCGGAAGGCCGAAGGCCCGCGAGTCGAGCACCCGGTACGCCCAGCGGTAGCCAAGGGTCTCAAGCCGCTCGGTCACCAGCCGCATGGCCGAGCCGCCCGCGAGCTGCAGCATGAAGGGGACGTTCTCGAGCAAGACGTTCGGCACGTCACCGCGGCCAAGAAGCCGGAAGACCTCGCCGACAAGCCCCGACCGCTCGCCCTCGATACCCCGGGTCTGGCCGGCCTGCGAGAGATCCTGGCATGGGAACCCGGCCGCGACGAGTTCGGTCCCCCGCGGCAGTTCGGCGAGTTCGCGGACATCGCCGACGACCGGCACCCCCGGGAAGCGGGCGCGGAGGACGGCCTGGGCCGGGACGTCCCACTCGCAGAGGACGAGCGTGCGTCCCCCGCTTCGGGACAGCCCGAGCTCGAGTCCTCCGATCCCGGCAAAGAGTCCGACGGCGTTCACGGGTCGAGATACTACCGCTCGGATCGGGCCTGACCGTCGGGACGGGAGGTTTTCCCGGGCCTTGGAGGCGGAAGATGCACGTCGCCGGCGGGACCCGCCGTGATACGGGGCGACTGCGTGGGCGGATGGCCGCGGTCCTCCGTCCCGCCGCGAGCAACGACGACGGGCTTCGGATCAAGAATATGGTTGGAAACGATCCGCCGCGCGGTTACCTTTAACGTTGGGTAACTCCCACTTCTCGCCAACGATCGAGTCACGAAGGAGTCGTCATGCGTCAGCCAACCGTGTTGCTCGCCGGCATCGGAATGTGCGCCTCCCTTCTTGGAAGCGCCTCGCTTCTCGCCGACGGCCCGCAAGGCCCGCGTGAGGTTCGGTGCTGGGGATACAACGGCAACGGCCAGTGCAACGTGCCCGCCAATCTCGGCACCGCCGTCGCGGTTGCCGGGGGCCATAGCCACACGATCGCGTTGCGGACCGATGGCTCCGTCCGGTGCTGGGGAGACAACAGCAATGGCCAGTGCAGCGTGCCGGCCGATCTCGGTACCGTCGTCTCGATCGCCGGAGGCTCCAGCCATAGCATCGCGATCCGGTCCGACGGCACCGTGCGGTGCTGGGGCAACAACGACTACGGCCAATGCAATGTACCCGCCCTTCTTGGTACCGCGGTCTCGGTCGCCGGAGGCGATCTTCACACCATCGCCCTTCGCGCCGACGGCTCCGTTAGGTGCTGGGGGTACAACCAATTTAGCCAGTGCAGTGTGCCCGCGGATCTCGGCTCGGCAGTTGCGGTCGCGGGGGGTGGTGCCCACACGATCGCGCTCCAGCCTGGAGGATCCGTCCGATGCTGGGGGAGAAACGACTACGGCCAGTGCAACGCGCCCATCGAACTCGGCAGCGCAGTTGCGATTGCCGGGGGCGATGCCCACGCGATCGCGCTACGGCCCGATGGCACCGTGAGTTGCTGGGGATACAACGCCAACGGCGAGTGCAATGTGCCCGCCGATCTCGGCACCGCCGTCGCGATCGCCGGAGGCGCTTACCACACGATGGCGTTGCGAACCGACGGCTCCGTCCGGTGCTGGGGAGCCAACGGCAACGGCGAGTGCGACGTGCCCACCGATCTCGGCACCGCCGTCACCATCGCCGCCGGCGGGGCCCACACCATCGCCCTCTTGAACCCCGCAACCCTCAACCTGCGCACCAGCGAACCAAGCCCCACCCTCGCCGCCGGCATCCTCTCCGCCGCCGACGGCGACACCCTCCTCTGCTCCCCCTGGGCCCTGACCGGCACCGACATCGACTACCGCG
>JBEIUL010000042.1:0-10738 GCA_040374395.1 Phycisphaeraceae bacterium | reverse complement strand
GTGCTCGGTGCGGCAGAGGCCGATGCCCTCGGCCCCGAACGCGACCGCGTTGCGGACCTGCCCCGGCGTGTCGGCGTTGGTGCGGATGCCCAGCCGGCGGAACGTGTCGGCGAGGCCCATGATGAAGTCGTAGTACTTGAAGGTCTTGCTGTCCGACGGCTTCATCGTGCCCGCGACGAGCACCTGCTTCAGCTCGCTGTCGGCGGTGGCGATCTCGCCGGCGAAGACCTCACCGGTGGTGCCGTTCACCGAGATGCGGTCGCCCTCGCGCAGCGTCATGCCGCCGCAGGTGAGCGTGCCGTGGTGGTAGTCGATGCGGATCTCGCCGGCGCCCGCGACGCAGACCTTGCCCATCTGGCGGGCGACGAGGGCCGCGTGGCTCGAGACGCCGCCGCGGGTGGTGAGGATGCCGTCGGCGGCGATCATGCCGCGGAGGTCCTCGGGGCTCGTCTCGACGCGGCAGAGCACGACGTGCTTGCCCTTCTTCGCGAGCTGCTCGGCCTTCTCGGCGGTGAAGGCGATCTCGCCGGTCGCGGCCCCGGGGCCGGCGGGCAGGCCCCGGGTGAGCAGCCGGCCCTCGCCGCGTGCCGCCTCGTACGCCTTCGAATCGAAGACCGGCTGCAGCAGCTGGTTCATCGCCTCGGGGTCGGCGCTCGCGATCGCGTGCCGCGGGCTCATCAGCCCTTCCTTCACCATGTCGTGGGCGATCCGCACGTACGCGAGGGCGGTGCGCTTCCCGTTGCGGGTCTGCAGCATGTAGAGCTTGCCGCTCTCGATCGTGAACTCGAAGTCCTGGACGTCGCCGAACTTCCTCTCGAGCGTCGCCCGCACCTTCTCGAGCTGCCGGAAGGCCTTCGCGATCGCCTTGTTGTCGTGCGCCATCTCGGCGACCGGTTTCGGCGTGCGGACGCCGGCGACGACGTCCTCGCCCTGGGCGTTCACGAGGTACTCGCCGTAGAAGACGTTCTCGCCGTTCGCCGGGTCGCGGGTGAAGGCGACGCCGGTCGCGCAGTCGTCGCCCATGTTGCCGAAGACCATCGCCTGCACGTTCACCGCGGTGCCCCACTCGTCGGGGATGCGGTACTTCTGGCGGTAGACGATCGCCCGCGGGTTCATCCACGAGCCGAAGACGGCCCCGATCGCCCCGTCGAGCTGGTCGAGCGGATCGGTCGGGAATCCCTTGCCGGTGCGCTGCTTGATGAGTTGCTTGAAGCGGCCGACGAGCTCGCGGAGGTGGCCCTCGGTGAGGTCGGTGTCCTCGTTGGCGTTGACCTCGCGCTTGAGGCCGTCCATCACGTCGTCGAACGGCTCGTGCTCGTTCTCGTGGCGCTTCTGCACGCCCATCACCACGTCGCCGTACATCTGGACGAAGCGGCGGTAGCAGTCCCAGGCGAAGCGCGGGTTGCCGGTCGCCTTCGCGAGGGCCTCGACGGTACGGTCGTTGAGGCCGAGGTTCAGGATGGTGTCCATCATGCCCGGCATCGAGTCGCGGGAACCGGAACGCACCGAGACGAGCAGCGGGTTCTTCGCATCGCCGAACCGCTTGCCGGTCTCCTTCTCGAGCCGCTTGACCGCCTTGCGCACCTGATCCATCAGGCCCTTCGGCATCTTCTTGCCGAGGGCGTAGTAGGCGGTGCAGACCTCGGTGGTGATGGTGAAGCCCGGCGGGACGGGCAGGCCCATCGAGGTCATCGCGTGCAGGTTCGCGCCCTTGCCGCCGAGCAGCGACCGCATCGAGCCGTCGCCCTCGCAGCGGTCGGCGCCGAAGTAGTAGGTCATCTGGCCGAGCTTGACGGCCTTCGACTTCGTGGACTTGGAACGGCGGGCGTCGATCGTGGCCGGGGCCATCGTGGATCCTTCGTGGAATGAGTGCGTGCGGGTCGCGCCGGAGTCCGGCGGAGGGTCGCGAAGTGTACCGGTCGCCGGTGGCCCCCGGACCTATCATCGAGCCCATGTCCCTCGCCGCGACGACGCCCGTCCGCCCGCTCGACGCGATGCGGCTCTGGCCCGAGCGGCACCCCCTCGCGGCCCTCGTCTCGGGCCCCGCGGGCGCGGGCGGCGGGGCGTGGGCCCGCCGGTCGATCCTGGCCGAGCCGAAGGAAATCCGTTGCGTCCGCGTCCCGCCGGGGACGCCCGAACGCGAGGCCCGCCGCGCGATCGAGGCCGAGCTCCGAGGGGCGTTCCGGCGACGCGTGCCCGGCGGCTCGCCCCACGCGGGCTGGATCGTCTCGCTCTCGTACGACCTCGGCCGCATCCTCGAGCCCGCGGCGCAGGCCCCGATCGGGGCCCGCGACGACCGCGACTGGCCGCTCGCCCTGCTCGCGTGGTGCCCCGACACGCTGGTCTTCGACCACGCGACGGGCGAATGGTCGATCGCGGGCGATCCGGCCGGCGTTCCGATCGACGCCCGGCGGCTGGCCGAGGCCGCGCCGGGCGACCTCTCGTTCCGCGCGGGTCCGGTCGAGTCGACGGTCGGCCGCGACGGCTACGAGTGGGCCGTCTCGCGCACCGTCGAGCTGATCCACGCGGGCGACCTCTTCCAGGCGAACCTCGCGCGGCGGATCGAGGCGCCGTTCAGCGGAAGCGTGCGCGGCTTCGCGACCGCCGCCCTCGGGGCGAGCGGGGCGTGGTTCGGCGGCCTGATCGAGGACGAGGGCCGGGCGATCGTCTCGATGAGTCCCGAGCTCTTCCTCGACCTCGACGCGAAACGGCGGGTCGTGACGCGTCCGATCAAGGGGACGCTGCCGGCCGCGGCCGATCCCGCCGGACTCCTCGCGAGCGAGAAGGACGGGGCCGAACTCGCGATGATCGTCGACCTGATGCGGAACGATCTCGGTCGCGTGTGCGAGATCGGCTCGATCCGCGTCGAGAGCGGCCGCACCATCGAGTCGCACCCCACGGTGCACCACGGCGTCGCCGAGGTCTCGGGCCGGCTCCGCGACGGCCTCGACCGCTTCGACCTGCTGGCCGCGACGTTCCCGCCGGGCAGCGTGACCGGTGCCCCGAAGATCCGGGCGATGCAGGTCATCGACGAGCTCGAGCCGGCCCGGCGGGGCGCGTATTGCGGGGCGATGGGCCTGCTCGGCGGCGACGGTTCGATGACGCTCAACGTCTCGATCCGCACCGCTTCGATCACCGGCCGCGGAGTCCCCCACCGCGTCGACCACCTCGAGGGGACGCTCGACTACTGGGCCGGCTGCGGCGTCGTCGCCGACTCGCGACCCGACGCCGAATGGCGCGAGAGCGAGACGAAGGCGGAGGTGCTCCGCCTGGCCCTCGGCGACCCGGACCGATAACCATCCGGCCGAACCTCGCGAATTCGGGTCTTCCGCCAGCAATTGCCGCGGTCCCGTTTGATTCGGCCCAGTTCCCCACTACTTTTCGACATCCCGCGGTCCCATGTTTCCCCGCGGCGATCGGTTCGTTCCCCTCGGTTTCCCCCTTACGGAGAGAAAGACATGAAGACCCTCGGTTCCCTCATGGCCATGGCCGTCGCCTCGTCGGCGCTCGCCCAGGTCACCTCGTACACCGACGCGACCTCGGACCTGTTCGACAACGGGTTCACCAACCTCGACATCAGCGGCGTGCAGATGTCGAACGACGCGAACAACCTGTTCATCTCGGTCACCACCGTGGCCTTCCAGAACTGGACGAAGTACATGATGTACTTCGACACCGAGAACACCGGTGGCACCTCGACCAACGCCTGGAGCCGCCCGGTCGACCTGTCGGGCGCCTCGATCGAGTACTACCTCGGCTCGTGGGTCGACCAGCCCACCGACAACTCGCAGTTCGTCTCCTGGACGGGCTCGGAGTGGGACTGGGGCAACGTGATGATGTCCACCAACGTGGTGAACGGGAACACCGTCACCTGGACGGTCTCGCTCGCCTCGATGGGTCTCGCCGTCGGCGACACCTTCTGGTTCGACGTGGCGACCTCGGGCGGCGGCAACGACCCCGGCGTCGACCACCTCAGCCGCTTCGACCCGGCAACCCCGGGTTGGAGCTCGCCGTCGGTGGCCGGCCCCTTCCTCGCGTACACCGTCGTCCCGGCTCCGGGCGCGGTGGCCCTCCTCGGCCTCGCCGGCCTCGCCGGCCGTCGCCGCCGGGCCTGATCGCGGGATCTCGCTCGTGAAACGACACGACGGCCCCTTTCGCGGGGGCCGTCGTGCTTTTTCGCGATGGACGCCGGCTCAGGCCGCCTGCCGCCGCTGCCGCTCGGCGATGTACCGCTGGATCTGTTCCGCCACCGTCCGCTGGTGGGCGGGATGGAACGTGAAGTCGAAGGCGACGCCCGCGTAGGTGTTCATCTCGCTGTCGATGTGCGTGTGGACGACCTTGCCCGACGCGACGATCGGCACCGACAGCTCGGGGGCGAGCGAGATTCGGAACCAGTGCAGGCGGTGCCGGGTGAGGTTCGAGGCCTCGGCCGACGAGACGCGGATGCCGAGGCCGCCGCCGCCGATGTTCATCAGGGTCGCGCGGTAGCCGGGGCCGACGGTGGGAAGCGCGAACTCGGGGTCGCCCGCCGCCACGCTCTCGCCCCGCATCGAGGCGGCGAAGGCGAGCTCGTTCGCCCGCTCGGCGACCGCGACCGACCGCGGGTCGAGCAGCGGCCACGCCTCGACCTCGGCGAGCCGCATCGACGAGACGTCGAGGCGCGGCGAGCGCCGCTGCGAGCGTTCCACCGACTCGGGCATCGCGAACCGCAGGCCCGACGGCCGGCCCGGCAGGCCGCGGGCGAGCCCGAGCACCACGCTGGGGAAGACCCAGCGGTTCTGGCCGATGGTGATCGCGCCGACGATCTTCGCCCCGGGCACGATCTCGATCGGACGGCCGAACGCCCATGGCTGCTCGACGGTGATCTCGGTGTCGGTGAGGGCGAGCATGCGGACCCGCCAGACGAGGTCGGAGCCCGCGGCACGCGGGTCGTTCGCCTCGGGCGATTCCGGGTTCGACGACGGCGTCGACGAGAGCGCGAACTCGAGGGCGCCGCCGCGCTCGAGGATCTGCTGCAGGCTGCGCCGCCACTCGTGGGTACGGGATCGTGATGCGGGCACGTGGTCTCCTTCTCCGTGAGTTCCGTTCGGATGGCCGGGAGCCGGCGGCCGATGCCGCGGCGTCCCCTCCGACCGAACGGCATCGGCGCGAGCCGCACGAGGATGAAGCGATCGATGCGGAACGGTCGGCGAAACCCGGCGTTCGCCCCACCGCGGCTCAGGAATCGGACGTCGAGGGTCCGCGAAGCGCCTCGAGCAGCCGCCGCGACTCGTCGCCGATGCGGCGGCGTTCGGCGGGCCCGAGGTCGAGTCCCGCGAACCGGGCCCGGTAATAGAGATCGACGAGCGCCTCGAGCGGCGGTCCCGCGGCGGGGCGGGCCGCCGCGACCGACGCCGCGAAAGACCCGGGCGTGATCCACTCGGCCTTCGGGAAACCATGACGCGCGAGCGTCTCGAGCGTATCGGGCCAGAAGCCGATCTCGCGGCGCAGGCGACGCTCGAGCCGCCGCGGCGCGCCCTCGAGCCGGACCGCCGTTCGGAACCGCCGGTTGCGCCGCACCGTGACGATCGCGGTCAACGCGACCAGCCCGACCGTCAGCACGACCACACCCATCCAGACGTAGCCGACCGGCCCGAGGGCGACCGCGGTGTTCACCTGCCGCAGGCGGTCGCGCAGGGCCTCGGCGAACCGCTCGCCGCGGTCCTTCCAGCCGCCGCCGACCTGCTCGGCGATCGTCGCCTGCGTGCCCGAGTCGAACGCGATCACCTGGCTGTTCCAGAGGAACTCGAGGTGATCCCAGACCCAGCGGAAGCGGTCGGTGAACGTGCGGTTCCGAACCGACAGCGCCGCGAGCGTGTCGCTCGGCGTGGGGTCGAGCGTCGTCCACGACCACGGGCCGGTACGGACCTCGACCCATGCGTGGGCGTTCGACTCGCGGACGATGTACTGCGACGTGCCGTCGTCCCACTCGACCGCGACGTAGCCGCTGACGAGCCGGGCCTCGATCCCGATCGACTGGCAGAGGGCGACGAGCGCCGAGGCGAAGTACTCGCAGTGGCCGAAGCGATACCGCTCGAGGAACGAGACGATCGGATCCTCGCCGGCGACCCGCGTGAACTCGCCGAGATCGGTCGTGTACGTGAACTCCGGCCCCTGCAGCCAGCGGGCGAGCGCCGACGACGCCTCGCGGTTCCGCCGCCAGCGCGCCTCCGGCGTCTCGCGGGCCTCGGCCTCGGTCGGGAGTCCCTCGACCTTCCCCAGCACCCGCTCGGCGATCTCCGACACCCCGGGCAGCGGAAACGAGACCGCCCGACGCGGGGCCGCCGAGTCGCCGATGAGGGCCTCGACCGTCGCCTCCGAGGGGAAGGGCTGCACCTTGATCGAGTACTGCCAGGCGCGGCCGACGCGATTCACCGCGACCTCGCGGATGGTGAGCGTGGCCGGATCGATCTCGAACGAGCGGTTCTCGCCCGAGGCGATCGCGATCGGCGCGTACGACGCGAACACCACGTCGGTCGCGAGCGACCGCATGGTGATCGTCTCGACGTAGGTCTGGAAACGCTCGTCGACCGGCGTCGCGGTGAGCGCGGTGAACGAGCCGTCGGCCGGGGCCCGCACCGACCGCACGTTGCGGGCCCGCGTCCGCTGCCAGGTGCCGGTCTCGGGCTCGTAGCGGTCGAACGTCGAGCCGCGCAGGTAGATCGGGTCGGGAATCGCTGCGCGTCGCCGCGGCTGTCGGACCACGCCACGGTGAAGACCTCGCGACGGCTCCCGGTGATGCGGTCGTTCTGGAAGAGGCTGACGTCCTGGGTGAAGCCCGAGCGCCGCCCGCCGAAGCGCGGGCCGCGGGCCAGTTCGGACAGGTCGCGCGGGAAGATCACGAAGACCACGGCGCTCAGGGCCGCCGACGCGAGGATCGCGGTCACCACGATGCCGCGGAACTGCCAGGTCACGCCGCGGCCGAAGACCGGCTGGACCGGCGGCACCAGGCTCGCGGGCATGCCTTTCGACTGGGCCCGGCGGAGGGCGACCGCCCGCTCGCGGCCCGCGAAGAGCTGGTAGAGCAGCACCGTCCACAGCGTGGCCGCGGCGTAGAGGAAGACCAGCGCCGAGAACAGGAACTCGACCGACTGCAGGGCGCCGGCCATGACCATCACCCCGCCGAGGGCGATGAGCTGGGCCCAGTCGCGCGGTCCCTTCCGGCCGTAGAGCTTGATGATGGAAAGCCACAGCACGAAACGACCGAGCACGCCCATCGTCTCGGCGAGGTCGGGGACGAGCGTCCACTCGCGGAGCGACCAGAGCAGGAGCAGGATCACGCCGGCGTTCTGCGCCCACCGCGGCAGGGTGATGCCGCGCGGCCCCTCGGTGACGTACCACGACAGGATCGCGAGCGCCGCCGCGAGCACCAGCAGGCCGAACGCCTGCTGGCTGGTGCAGAACGCGACCACCCCGAGCAGCACCAGCCCGAGGGCATGCACGCGGAATCGCTCGAGCAGCCTCACGACGCGGCCTCCGCCGGCTCGGCCGCCGGACGCGGCGGGTCCGCCGCGAGCATCGTCTCGAGCCGCGTCGCGACGAGGTGCCAGGCCTTGTCGGGGGCGAGCGAGGCCACCGCGCGATCGGGATGGATGACGACCGTGGTGACCCGGTCGCGGACCTGCTCGCCGATCCGCGCGAGCCGGTCACGCGGGGCTTCGAGGTCGATCGCGGCGAGCGCCGCGAGCATCCGCTCGAGATGCCAGCGGCCGCGCCGCACCGGCAGCGAGCCGGCGCCGGTGCCGAGCAGGACCAGGCCCGACTCGAAACCGTGCCGCTCGGCGTGGGTGAGGATGCTCGCCGCGAGCGTGATCGCGTCCTCCTCGAGTTCACGCGGCTCCCGCCCGGTGGTGCGGAGCTCGTCGGTCGGCAGCCGCAGGTTCACCACGACCATGAGCCGCGGCGGGCTGGTGCGGCTCCGCTCGATGCTGACCGGAACGTCGCGCGACGCGAGCCGCTTCCACGCGACCTGCCGGAGGCTGTCGCCCGGACGGTACTCGCGCATCCCGAAATAGTCCTCGCCCGCCCCGGCCTCGCCGGCGATCCGCGTGCCGCCGAAGCCGACGCCGGCGATCCGCTCGAGGAACCCCTCGCGGAGCGGCAGCGACCTCGGGTAGACGAGCACCTCGGACGCCTGCGTGAACGTGACCGCCTTGCGGATCAGGCCGAACGGGAAGGTGGTGTCGACGCGGAAGCGGTCGAACCGCAGGCGGCCGCGACGCGTCGGCCACAGGACCGCCTCGCCATGCACCGTGTCCCGCGGCCCGACGTGCATCACCCACGCCTCGCCCGGACCCGCCGCGTCCTGCCACGCGATGCCGCCGCCCCCGTCCTTCCCCGCCGGCCGCTCGGCGATGCGGAGGTTGAAGGTCGGCCAGATCCGGCTGCGGTTCTCGATCGCCCAGCGGATCAGCAGCGGCTCGCCGACCGCGCACCGCCGCGGGTCGAGCCGGAGGGCCCGGATCCCCATGAGCATCCCGCCCGAGATGAACCCGGAGACGAGCACGCTCGCGAGGAGCGCCCCGAAGATCCACACCAGCAGGTTGTTCGGCCGGTTCGCGGCGGCGACGCCGACGAGCAGGGTCAGGCCCAGGAACAGGAGGCCCGGCAGATGGACGTGGTAGGAGCGTTTCACCGCGCGGTCCCGATCGCCTTACCGCCGGTAGGCGTCGATGTCCTGGAGCAGCCGGTCACTGCTCCGGATGCCGACGTTCGGATCGTAGGTTCCCGGCGCGAGCATGAAGAGCAGCCGGTCGCCCGACCGGGGCAGCGGGCCACGGTACTCGCTCGTCGCGTCGCCCGGCTTGCTCGCGACGATCTGCCACTCCTCGCTCATCCAGCCGGCGCCGAACGCGTCGACCGGGATGCGGAACGTGCCGTCGGCACGGCTCGACGCGCGGGCGACGGTCGTGGCGCTCGGGCGGCCCGGGTCGCGGATGACGAGGATCGAGGCCCCACCGAGGCCGGCTTGCGTGAGCGCCCCGTCGCCCTCGGCGACCAGTTCCGCCCCGGACATCGATCCGAGGACGACCTTCCCCTCGAGTGTCGGCCCGCCGCACCCGGTCGCGACGAGGACGGGCACGAGGGCGGCGAGCGTCAGGACCGGGGTCGGGCGGGTCGCGGGCATGGGAACTCCGGGCTGGATCGGAACGGAAGCGGGGCCGCGGGCGGGCCGGCGAGAGAACGCAACCCATGCTACGGCAAGCCCCTGCCGCCGGAATCGCCTTCCGTGGCGACCCGCCCCGTGAGACGGGATCGCCGGAACTTGCCCGCCGCGTTCGCGGACGACCCCGTTCATGCCGATATCCCGGGACCACGCCTCCTCGGAACGGAGGCATCGTCCGCTTCCTTCCCTTCCGTCCGGAGACCCCCCCGCATGCGCATCACGACCCTCGGCATCGCCCTCTCGACCCTCGTCGGCACGATGGCCCTCGCCCAGACCGGCACCACGAACGGCACGTCGAACACGACCGCCCCGAACAAGCCGACGAACGGCCAGGCGACCACGCCGACCGACGGCACCTCGAACGGCAAGAAGTCCACGGCCACGAACCCCACCACCGCCGCGGAGTCGCCCGCGAAGACCGCCTCGAACACCACCTCGACCTCGGCCAAGATCCCGGGCCGGACGATCAGCCAGACCATCTCCGAGAACGAGAACCTCGACACCCTCCAGTCGCTCGTCGCCCAGGCGGGCCTGAACGCCAGCCTCTCGGGCAACGGCTCGTTCACCGTCTTCGCCCCGACCGACGCGGCGTTCGAGCTGCTCGGCCAGGAGACCCTCGCGAACCTCGGCAAGCCCGAGTCGAAGGCGAACCTCACCGCGATCCTGACCTACCACGTCGTGCCCGGCACGTGGACCGCCGCCCAGTTCGGCAAGAACGGCAGCGCGAACACCCTCAACGGACAGCGGCTCGGCTTCGCCGGGACCAACGGCTCGTTCACCGTCGGCGAGGTCGCGATCACCCAGACCGACATCAAGTGCTCGAACGGCGTGATCCACGTCGTCGACGCCGTCCTGCTGCCGACCCAGGCGAACATCGTCGAGGTCGCCGGCTCCAACGGCAACTACAGCACCTTCCTCAAGGCGTGCAAGGCCGCGGGCCTCGAGGCGACGCTGACCAAGAACGGCAACTTCACGGTCTTCGCCCCCACCGACGAGGCCTTCGCGAAGCTGCCCGCCGGCATGCTCGAGATGCTCATGCAGCCCGAGAATCGCCTGCAGCTGCGGGAGATCCTGTCGTACCACGTCGTGCCCGGGAACCGCGTCTTCGCGAACGACCTGAACGGCGGCGAGCTCTCGACGGTGCTCGGCGAGACGATCACGGTCGCGACGAACGGCGGGACGGTCACCCTCGCGAACGGCACCGTGGTCAATTCCGACGTGCAGGCGTCGAACGGCGTCATCCACGGCGTCGACTCGGTGCTGCTGCCCGGCGCGAACACCATGAACGCGACCGTCAAGGCGAAGGGCAAGCCGGTCAACGCGACCACCGCGACCGGCCAGGAGAAGAACGGGAACTGAGGCCGGACGGCCGACCTCCGTACGTGAGAACACCCGCCCCGCGGCCCGCGCCGCGGGGCGGTCTCGCTTTCGGCCCCTCGCGATTCAGGTCAGGATGCGCTTCGCCACGGGAAGCTCGCGGCGATGACGGCAAGCGCGATGATCGCCCCCAGTGCGATCAGCGCGAGTGCGAGG
>JBEIUL010000033.1:0-11630 GCA_040374395.1 Phycisphaeraceae bacterium | reverse complement strand
GTTCCAGACCAGCGCGATGCCGACCTCGTCGAGTTCGAGGTCGGCGCCGGGCTTGGGCACGGTCCCGCGCACGAGCAGCACGGTCAGGTTGTCGGCGTACTCGAGACGAAGGTCGGCGACGAGATCGGCCGCGACGGGACCGCTCCCGGCATGCACGAGGAGCGCATGCCCCTTCGGCACGGGAGTTCCGCCGAGCGGCACGACCGACTCGACCACGCCCGGGTTGCCGAGCGCTGGCCCGAACGCGTCGTCCTCGTCCCCGATCACGACGATCGCGTACGGGCCGAGTTCCGAGCCTTCCGGGGCCGCGACCTCGTCGGCGGCCGACGCCGACGCACCGACGAGGACGATCGCAAGCCGCACGGATCTCACGGACCGGGGCTGGCGGAACCGTCGGCGAAACCCTCGCGGAAAGCGGCGGAACTCCCGACGAGCGGCCCGGGACGACCGGGGCACTCACCCCATCACGCGACGACGTGACGATAAGACCCGCTCGATACGCCCGGTTCCAGCCGGAACCACCCGCCATCAGGATCAGACCTACTGGCCATCGCGGCCGTCCGGAGCGACGCTGACCCGTCACGGGCCCGCCGGCCTGACCGCGACGTTCCCGGTCTCCGGCAGGTTCCGCGGTGCTTGATTGGGCCGTTCCATGAAGGATCCGCAGACCGACGTTGGACTCGACCGCGCTGCCCTCAACCGGGCCTTCCCGTTCCACTTCCGTCTCACGCCTCGCGTCGGCGGCTGGGGAACGGTGGCCGAGATCGGCTCGAATCTCGGGCGAATCGCGCCCGCCGCCCGCGTCGGTCGCGGTTTCGAGGAAGTCTTCACGATCGAGCGGCCGACCGAGGGCATCGACCTCTCGCTCGGCCCCGACCAGAGCGTGACGTACCTCCTGAAGCCGAGGGGCCGCGACGACGACCTGGTGGTGCGTGGCCAGTTCCTGCGGGTCGGCCGCACCGGCAACATCGTGTTCATCGGGTCGCCGTGGGTCGGCGAGCTCGACGCCCTTTCACGGTACGGGCTCTCCCTCCACGACTTCCCCGCGCACGAGTCGCTCGGCGACATGCTGCTGCTGCTTCAGACCAGGAACGTGGCGCTCAAGGACCTCCGCGAGCTCAACCATCGCCTCGCCGCGACCGCCCGCGCCCTCGACGAGCGGAACCGCCAGCTGCAGGAAGAGCTCGACCGCCGCCAGCGGCTCGAGACGCGGCTGCGGCAGATCCAGAAGATGGAGGCGATCGGCCTGCTCGCGGGCGGCGTCGCCCACGACTTCAACAACCTGATGACGGCGATCCTCGGCTTCGCGGCGCTCGCGGGACAGTCGCTGCCGAAGGAGCACGCCGCGCGCCCGCACCTCGACGAGATCCAGAAGGCCACGGACCGGGCGAGCGCCCTCACCTCGCAGCTGCTCGCCTTCTCGCGGCGCCAGGTCGTGCAGCCGCGGATCATCGACCTCTCGGCCGAATGCCGCGACGCGGAATCGCTGCTGCGCCGGCTGCTCGGCGAGCAGGTGCGGCTGGTCGCGTCGTACGACCCCGCGCCGGTCCGCATCGAGATCGATCCGAACGCACTGCATCAGGTGATCATGAATCTCGCGGTGAACGCCCGCGACGCGATGACCGCGGGCGGCACGCTGACGATCCGCACCGCCCGCGTCGATCCCGCCTCGCCCGAGGCGCCGATGCCGGGACGTTACGGCGTGCTGCTCGAGGTGCGCGATGAGGGCACCGGAATTCCGCCCGACGTGCTCGAGCGGATCTTCGAGCCCTTCTTCACGACCAAGCCGACGGGGCGCGGCACCGGACTCGGCCTCTCGACGGTGTACGGCATCGTCCAGCAGGCCGGCGGCGAGATCACGGTCGAGAGCGAAGTCGGACGCGGCACGACCTTCCGGCTCTGGTTCCCGGCCCGCGAGGCCGCCGCCGTCGCGACCGTGGTCGACCCCGCGCCCGAGACACGACGCGCCGCGGCGCGGGTGCTGCTGGTCGAGGACGAGCCCGCGGTTCGCCTGTTGCTCTCGCGGGTGCTGTCTTCGGCCGGGTTCACGGTCAGCGTCGCCGGCGATCCCGCCTCGGCCCTCGCGAGCGCCCGCCAGGCCGACCGGCTCGACGTGCTCGTCACCGACGTCGGCCTTCCCGGGATGAACGGCGCCGAGCTCGCGAACGCGATTCAGGCCCTGCATCCCGGCGCCCGGACCCTGTTCATCTCGGGATACGCCGAGGACGGCGAGTTCCGCGACCGGCTCAAGAACGGCGCCCACGGCTTCCTCCAGAAGCCCTTCCGTCCCGCCGAGCTCGTCGACCGTATCGTGCAACTGCTGGTGCAGCCGCCGGCCGCGTCCGCGGTCCTGGAGAATCCCTGATGTACGGAATGATGAATCGCGCGGTGAAGGGCCTGGTCCTGCAGAACCACGGGCCCGAGGCGTGGCAGCGGATCCTCGCGAAGGCCGGCGTCGATGACGACGTCTTCCTCTCGATGGAGCAGTATCCCGATGAGGTGACCTACCGGCTGGTCGGCGCCGCCAGCGAGGTGCTCGGCTCGCCTCCCGAGGCGATCCTCGAGGCGTTCGGCGAGTACTGGATCACCTACACCGCCGAGGCGGGCTACGGCGAGATCCTGCGGGCCGCGGGCCGGTCGCTCGAGGAGATGCTCGCGAACCTCGACCAGCTGCATACGCGGGTCCGGCTGGGCATGCCGCACCTGAAGCCGCCGTCGTTCCGGCTGGTGCGGAACCCCGACGGCTCGCTCACGCTGCACTACTCGTCCGAGCGGCGCGGGCTCGCGCCGTGCGTGGTCGGTCTCGTGAAGGGACTCGCCAAGCGCTTCGGCGAGCCGGTGACCGTCGAGCACGTGGCGCACCGCTCGGGCGACCGCGAGCAGGACGAGTTCCGGATCGTGCGGCTCCCGGCGATCGCCCCGGCGTGAGGGCGACATGCCGCGCCGGATCGCGGATTCGCACGCGCCGGCTGCTATGCTGGGCGGATGTCCGCAGGACGGTCCGACCCCTTGCCCGTGCCCATCTTCTGGGGAGATCCCTACTCGCCGAATCTCGGCGTGCAGGCGCTGGGACTGGCGATCGCTTCGGGCATCGCCCGCCGCGGATATCGCCCGTGGCTCTCGTCCGACCGCGTGAAGCGCCCGCGCACGGACTCGATCGGCGGCGTCGATTTCACCGCCTTTCCGGCCGTGCATTCCCGCAAGCCGTGGGCGACGGGAAACATCATGCGGTCGATGGCGCTCGCCCGCTGCGGGCTCGGCGGCCTCGATCGCATCTGCCGGCTGATGAGGGGCGCCGCGGCGCTTGACGTCTCGGGCGGTGACAGCTTCGCGACGATCTACGGGCCGCGGCGCTTCCGCACCATGAGCTCGACCAAGCAGCTCGCACTGACCCTCGGCGCGCCGCTCGTCCTCATGCCGCAGACCTACGGTCCCTACACCGACGATGCGCAGGCCGAAATGAGCCGGCTGGTGCGGGGGGCTCGACAGGCGTGGGCGCGGGATCGGCAGAGCCAGGCGATGATCCGGGGCATCCGCGAGGACGCGGGGCTTTCGGCCGACGTCGCCTTCACGCTGCCGTTCGACCGTCCGCCGGCCGATGCGCCGCGGGATGACGGCCCGATCGGATTCAACCTGAGCGGCCTGGTCTCGCGCGGCACGGGCGGCGGCACGTTCGGGATCTCGCTCGAGGTCGGAGCCGAGTTCGAGTCGATGCTCGCGGGCCTCGCCAACGCGTCGGGCGGCCGGCCGCTGCTGCCCGTGGTGCACGTCCACGGCGACCCCGGCGACCACGACAGCGACGCCGAGGCGCAGCGGCAGATCCGCGAGCGGCTGATCGCCCGCGGCATCAACGTGCTGCCGATCTTCACCCCGAAGTCGGCGATCGACGCCAAGTCGACGATCGCCCGCTGCTCGTTCTTCGTCGGGATCCGGATGCACGCGTGCATCGCGGCCCTGAGTTCCACGACGCCGGTCGTCGGGCTCGCATACAGCCTGAAGACCGGGCCGGTGTTCGAATCGGTCGAGGTCGGCGACGCGGTGGTCGACCTGCGCACGGCCAAGCCCGGCGAGATCGCCACCCGCACCGTGGAGTGGTACCGCCGGCGGGACGAGCTCCGGGCGACGCTCGTCCGCAGCGTGCCGAAGGCCGTCGCATCGGTCGAGACGATGTTCGACACGGTGGTCAAGTCGCTCCCCCCCGCTGGCCGATGACGAGCGGGTGCGTCTTCCGGTCCTCGACATCCGATCCGTCGCGGAACGCGGGCTGTGCTGCGGCTGCGGCGCATGCGCCGTGCTGGCCCCCGATCGCATATCGATGATCGACGCCAAGCGTTCGGGCCGGCGTCCGCTGGTCCGAGGCGACGAGCCGGTGCTCGGCGATGCGGCCGCGGTCTGCCCGGGCGCCTCGGTCACCCGCGACGGTCCGCTCGATCCCGCGACGATCCCCTCGCTGCGCGACGCGTTCGGGCCGGTGCTGAAGCTCTACGAGGGGTGGGCAACCGACAAGGCCGTCCGCTGGCGGGGCTCGAGCGGTGGCGTCGCGACCGCCCTCGGCCTGCACGCCCTCGAGCGGATGAACGCGCACGGAGTGCTGCACGCGGGCTTCCGCGAGGGCGAGCCGCTGCTCAACACGACCTACCTCAGCCGATCACGCGCCGACATCGAGGCCCGGTCCGGCTCACGGTACGCACCCGCAAGCCCGTGCGACGGGCTTGATCGAATCATGGAGGCGCCGGGCCCCTGCCTCTTCGTCGGCAAGCCTTGCGACGTGCTGGCGGTGCAGCGAACCCGCCGCCTACGGCCTGAACTTGACGCGAAACTCGACATGGTCGTCGCGTTCTTCTGCGCGGGAACGCCGGGGACCGAAGGTTCGGAGGCGATGCTCGCCGCGATGGGCATGCCGGCCGGATCGCGCCTGCTCTCGTTGCATTACCGCGGCGAGGGCTGGCCGGGCCGGGCCCGCGCCCGCTGGATCGATCCATCGGGCAAGGAAGGCGAAGGCTCGCTGACCTACGACCAGGCCTGGGGCGAGGTGCTCGTGCCGCACAAGCAGTGGCGGTGCAACCTCTGCGTCGACCATACCGGCGAGTTCGCCGACATCGCGGTCGGCGACCCGTGGCACTCGCCGCCCAAGGACGGCAACGAGGTCGGCCGCTCGCTCGTGCTCGCCCGGACCCCGGCGGGGCTCGCCCGCCTCGAGGCGGCGGTCCGCGACGGCTACCTCCACCTCGAGGAGGTCGCGCCCGACTGCCTACCGCGGGCCCAGCGCTGGCTGATCGCGGCCCGCGGCAATGTCTGGGGTCGAACGCTCGCGCTCCGTACCCTCGGCGTCGCCGCGCCCGTGCACCGCGGTCTGCCCATGTTCCGCTTCTGGCGTTCGGAACTGTCCTTCAAGGCGAAAATGCAATCGATCGTGGGCACCTGGCGACGGGTCTTCACGAAAGGCCTGCGGAAGCGCAAGCCGGTCGAGCCGTGGCGCGGATCCGCAGGCCGCTGATCGGTCGCATCGGCGCTGGCCCTCCCCCAGTTCAACGACACGGGCCCCATGCGGCGAGCAGCGCCGCGAGGTCGGCCGCACCGGTCGTTCCGTCACCGTCGAGATCGGCCGCCGGCGTGCTCCACCCGCCGAGCAGTGCCGCAAGGTCGGCCGCATCACGCGTACCGTTCCCGTCGAGGTCCGCCTCGCACTCCGGGGCCGACGGGACCGCCGAGAGCCCGAGGTCGTCGAAGTAGCCGTACGCGTTGAGCGGGCCCGGCGCGGCATCCGTAGCGGCAACGAGATTCGATGCGTAGACCGAGCCGTTCGCGGCCGTGACGTGATTGCCGATCTCGACGCCGTTCATGAGGAGCGTGCCCTCGCCGGTGTCGACGTTCCAGCGGTACGTGAAGTCGTTCCACGCGTTCAGCGGGGCCGAGACCCCGGTGGCGGTGCGGTTACCCGTCGCGTATCCGCCGTTCAGCAGCGAGATCGCGCCGTCCTGCGCCGAGACGACGAAGCCACCCGAGACCGCGATCGGATCGCGCGAGATCATGATCCCGAACGCCGACGGCAGCGACTGGCCGCTCGGGAGATGCAGCTTGATGCGGGTCTCGAGCACGCGGTTTGCGGTACCGCTCGCGGCGGCCCAGCGCCCGCTGTTCGCGAGATCGAGCCACGCCTTGGTGCGACCCGCATTGAACCGCTCGGTGCAGAGCCGGACCATGCGGCCCTTGCCGCCGTAGGGATTGACGCCGCCGGATACCCCGGGCCCGATCACGTTCGCGGGAACCTGCGGCGCGTTCACGGTGCCGCTCACCGCCCACGAGCCGCCGGTGCCGATCCACGCGAGCTGGCCCGACAGCGTGCCGGTCGAGTAGGCGTCGAAACTCGTCGAGTAGATGTCCGAAGCGTTCGCGACGGTCGCGACGCCGCACACGGCAAGCAAGGCGACGGGGGCGGGTCTCGGCATCCCCCGATTATGGCTGCAGTCCACGCCGACTCAAGAAAAATGACGAGGCGAACCCGCGGCCGGTAACGCGAAACGTCGCACCGAACGAGGTCGCTCCGGCAACCGCGGCCGGCGGTCGTACCCGTTTGAGCAACCCCCCTGTCGCCACTACCTTGCCGCTCCGCTCATGAAGTGCCTGAATTGCGGCCACGAGTTCGACACGCCCTACTGCGGCGGCTGCGGGCAGCGGGCCTCATCGGGCAAGCTCTCGATGGCGGACGTCCGACAGGCGGTGCAGTCCGAACTGCACCTCAGCCGCGGCTGGTTGCGTACGGTCGTCGAGCTCACGCGACGGCCGGGCGGGATGATCCGCGACTACCTCGATGGCCACCGCGTGGTCTACATCGGACCGGTGCGGTACTCGCTCACCATCATGGCGATGACGATCTTCCTCACCTTCTCGGTGCTGCCGCCGATGTTCGGGGTACCGGTCGACGCCGACGACGCCGCCCTGCAGAAGGCCATGCTCGAGGCCTCGCAGCGATTCGGGCAGTTCATCGGCGTCCTCCATGCCCCGATCTTCGCGCTGCTCGCGTGGGCGATCTTCTTTCGAAGCGGCCTTGGCTATGCGGAGCACCTCACCGCCAGCCTCTACTGCACCGGCCACCTGACGCTGGTGTCCTCGCTGTTCCTGCCCATCGACTCGGCGCTGGGGACGGGGGGAGTGGTAACGAGCAGCGTCTTCTACGGCGTCGGCGTCCTGTACCTGGCATTGATCCTGCGAGACCTCGTCGCCCGCTCGTGGTGGACGGCCGGCCTCGCCAGCATCGCGATCTTGCTTTGCGGTGCGGCGATCTGCTGCGCCGGATGGGTGCCGATCGTGGTGATCCTGGCGTTCCGCTCGGTGGCATAGCGCGGCGTTCGCGGACCCGACCCCGACTCCAAGGCCGCGCGATGGCTTCGCGGCGAGTCGAGGCTCGGGCCACGCCGCTTCGGCTCACGGATTGACGAGATTCAACGGGCAATCGGCCGGCGGGATGTCGTTGCGAGGGGCGTCGCCCCAATTCGAGAGGACTTGGGCGAGGTCGATGCCGTCCACCTTCGCGTCCGAGTTCAGGTCGGCGAACGCGGCGAGGCCGTCGTTGGGGTTCGAGATCACGATCCAGGGTGAACTGCAGGGTTCCGACGTGTTCCCGCACGCATCGCCCGCGCTGAAGTACCGCAACTTCTTGAGTTCGATCCTTCCATCCGACCAGGCGCGGACGACCGCTCCGGCGACGAAGCTGCCGTAGAAGCCCCCGTAGGTTCCGTACCAGACGACGGTGGGCGAGGCGCCGCCTTGAGCCATCGCCGCCGAAGCGATCGCTGGAGCCGCGGCAGCGACACCGGCTTGAGCCGAGTTGCCGAAGGACGAGAAGACCAACGCGGCCGAGTGGGCGATGAGACCGACACCGACGAGAGCGACCGCTCCCGCCATCGAGAAGTTCTGGAAACGCATCGAAGGGCTCCTTGTCTTCGGGACCTGATCCGACCCGGAATTCATGAGCCGAGACGGATCTGCCGAGCCTAACGATCACCCTCCGGACTTCCAACCGAATTCTCGAGGTTCGCCCGATCGAAGTCGGTCGGAACCCAATCCACATGTTTCCGGTCCTCGGACGTTCCGGTCAAAAACGACAAGCCCCGAGACATCAGCTCGCGGCTGAACGACCTCGGGGCTCTCGAAGTGG
The DNA here is from genome assembly GCA_040374395.1 of Phycisphaeraceae bacterium. Lineage (GTDB taxonomy): Bacteria > Planctomycetota > Phycisphaerae > Phycisphaerales > SM1A02 > JBEIUL01. The sequence continues at coordinate 3,472 of JBEIUL010000033.1, read as the reverse complement.
ACCTGATCGGGATCGAACCGACAACCTCATCCATGCCATGGATGCGCTCTCCCAATTGAGCTACAGGCCCGTGGGAATCCGACTGCTTGGATTGTCTCGGCCGCGGCTCGACGGGGGTCGGACCACGGGCGAACCGGGAAAGGTAGCCGGGGGCGGAGGTGTCGGCAAGGGTTGCGGTGCTGCGGCAAGGCCCGAAGAGGGCGTCGGAGGTTCTCGGCCGTGGGCGAAACAGGGCGGCGACGGGCAGTCTTGGGTGGATTTCGGGCATCGACGGCGACCGCCCGTCATGATGTCGGACCCATGCCTTCCGACCGAGAGCGTTCGCTCGACGCCCGATACGCGGCCGGCCGCGTGACGGTGATCGGCTCGATCATGGTCGATCGCGTGGTCGCGGTGCCGAGGATCGTGCCGTCGGGGGCGACGGTGACGGCCCGCGGGATCGAGGTGCATCCCGGCGGCAAGGGTGCGAACCAGGCGGCGGCGGCGGCGCTGGCGGGCGCGGCGGTGACCTTCGCGGGCCGGACCGGTCGCGACGGGGCATTCGTGCTCGAGGCGCTGCGCGACCGCGGCGTCGACACCTCGGCCTGCCGCGTCGACGACGGCCCGAGCGGCACGGCCTTCGTCCAGGTCGCACCGAACGGCGAGAACGCGATCGCGATCGTGCCCGAGGCGAACGCGCGGTTTGACCGCGACGACCTCGCGAAGGCGATCGCGGCGGTCGGTGCCGACGACCTGGTCTTGCTGCAGAACGAGACCGCCCTGCTCGCCGAGACGATCGAGGCCGCCGCGGCCCGCGGAGCCCGGGTCTGGCTGAACGCGGCTCCGGCCGATCGCGGCGTACTGTCGCTTCCGCTGCATCGGCTGGACGCACTGATCGTGAACGAGCACGAGGCGGCGACGCTGACGCATCCCGAGCTTTCGCCCGATCGGGCGCTCGAGGCCCTTTCCACAAGCCTTCCCGCGGCGCTCGTGATCATCACGCTCGGCCGCGACGGGGCGATCGCGGCGCGGGGCGAGCGGCGGTGGAAACAGCCGTCTTTCCCGGTCCACGCGATCGACACCGTGGGCTGCGGCGATGCGTTCGTCGGCGCGTTCGCCGCGGCCATCGCGGCGGGTCGGACGATCGAGCGGGCCCTGCAGGAAGGCTGTGCGTCCGGCGCCCTTGCGGCGACCGGGCGCGGGGCGATTCCGTCGCTCCCCGCTCGGGCCGCGATCGATCAACTCTGCGACGGTGCCAGCCTCCCGGCCCGCCGCTGAGTCCGGCTCAACCCGCGAGGGCCGCGTCGAGGGCCTTGGTGAACTCGGCCTTCGGACGCACGCCGACCCACTTCTGGACCAGCTTGCCGTTCTTGAAGAGCATCACGGTCGGGATCGACTGGATGCCGAGCTTCACGGCGGTCGCCTGGTTCGCGTCGGTGTCCATCTTTCCGACGAGGACACGGCCGGAGTAGTCCTTCGCGAGCTCCTCGATGGTCGGCCCGAGCATGCGGCACGGACCGCACCATTCGGCCCAGAAATCGACGAGGGCGGGCATCGAGCCGTTCACGGCCTGCTGGTCGAAGTTCGCGTCGGTGAACTGGAAGGCGGCGCCGGCCATCGGATGCTCCTGGAGGATCGCGGGGGATTCGCGGGGGGTGGATCGGGCTTCGCCGGACCGCGCGGTCCGGGGCGTGATCGAGTGGGGTCGGGATGGTAGCGTCGGCCCCCGGCGGCCGGCCACTTCCCGGACGCCCCGCCGGGGTACGGCCGGGCCCCGCTTCCTGCCGATGAGGGGGATCGGGCCGGCGACCTATCGTGCCGGCCTTTTCCACCGACCGCCACCGCCCTCCCGAGACCCCTCATGCGTGACATCGCCCTGATCGGCGCCGGAAAGATCGGCCGCATGGCCGCCCACATGCTCGCGACCTGCGGCGACTACCGCGTCCGCGTCGCCGACAGCCACGCCCCGAGCGTCGAGCCGCTCGCCCGGACCTACCCGGCGGTGACCGGTCACGTGATCGACTTCGCCGACGCGGCGGCCATCGACCGGATCCTCGCCGGCACGGCGGCGGTGATCTCGTGCGCTCCCTTCCGCTGCAACCGGCTCATCGCCGAGCGGGCGAAGATCCACGGCTCGCACTACCTCGACCTGACGGAAGACGTCGCGGTCACCAAGGCCACGCTCGAGCTCGCGAAGGGCGCCCGCACCGCGTTCATCCCGCAGTGCGGCCTCGCCCCGGGCTTCATCACCATCGTCGCGACGCATCTCGTCCACGGCATGGACGAGATCCACGACCTGCGGCTGCGGGTCGGGGCCCTGCCGCGGTTCCCGGACAACCACCTGAAGTACAACCTGACCTGGTCCACCGACGGGCTCATCAACGAGTACTGCAACCCGTGCGAGGCCCTGATCGACGGGAAGATGACGCTCGTGCCGCCGATGGAGCACCTCGAGACGATCCTCATCAACGGGATCGAGTTCGAGGCGTTCAACACCTCGGGCGGCCTCGGCACGCTGGCCGATTCGCTCATGGGCCGGGCCCGCAACGTCAACTACAAGACGATCCGCTATCCGGGTCACCAGAAGCTCATCAAGTTCCTGCTCGACGACCTCGCGATGCGCGACCACCGCGACGAGCTCGGGAGGATCTTCGACCGGGCGATCCCGACCACGATGCAGGACCAGATCGTGATCTACGTCTCGGCGATCGGGATGGTGCGCGGCAAGCTCACCGAGCGGACCTACGCGAACATCGTGCTGCACAAGGTCATCGACGGCGAGGAGTGGACCGGCATCCAGGTCACCACCGCCGCGGGCGTCTGCGCGGTGCTCGACCTGCTCATGCAGGGACGCATCCCGCAGCAGGGTTTCGTGCGGATGGAGCAGATCGCGTATCCCGACTTCATCGCGAACCGCTTCGGCCGGCACTACGCGATGTGAGAGGGCGCCGAGGGCGCTCACGCCAACTCGCGCAACACCGCCCGCACCGGGCTCGCGTCGAAACCGACCAGCGACAGCGGCAGCGCGATCAGCTCGTAGCGCCCGTCGGGCACGTCGCCGAGCCGCAGCCCCTCGAGGATCGCCATGTCGTTCACGAGGAACCGCCGGTGCGACGGCAGGTCCTTCGAGTCGAAGAGATCGACGCTCGGCGTGTCGATGCCGATCGTGATGACGCCGCGGCCGTGCAGGGCGTCGATGAGCGACGGGTCGAGGGCCGCGAAATCCTCGTTGAAGAAGGTCGGATCGGGATAGCTCGAGGTCCGGATGAGGATCCTCGCCTCGCGCGCCTCCGTGGCGAGGTCCGCCATCGTCACCCGCTGCTTCCGCCCGACCTTCGCGGTGATCACCTGGCACGGGCCGAGGTAATGCTCAAGATCGCGTTCGTGAATGCAACCCGAGCCGGATCCGTAGTGGTTCGCCCCATCCGCGTGGGCTCCGACGTGCACCGTAGTCCGCAGCGTCGAGAGGGTGACCGACGCGCCGCCTTCGATG
>JBEIUL010000217.1:0-4876 GCA_040374395.1 Phycisphaeraceae bacterium | reverse complement strand
GTTCAACCGCCAGGGCAACATGATCTACCGCGGCTCCGGCGGCGGAACGGTCGCGTACAACCTTCGGGGCAACACGCTCTTCGAGGGTTCCGGCGGCTCCAAGGTGGTGACCAACTGGTCCGGAGGGTCGCTGAGCGACGTCGAGTTGTTCGCCGTGGTCTGGCTGCTCGAAAATCGCGTCTGATTCGCACGCTGGCCGACATTCCCGCGGGCGCGGCACATGCCGCCCCGAGGAGTCGCCGTGCAGAAACCCTTCCGGATCCCGCTTGTCGTCGGGGCGATCGCCGTGATCACCGCTTCCTGGGCGCTGGCCCGCGCCGGCGACGACCCGCCGGTCGCGCCGCCCCCGGCCGGGGCGGCGAAGGAAGCGGCCAAGTCGCGCTTCGCCCGCGTCGACCTGCGTTCGATCGTCGAGTACGCCCCGTTCCGCGAGGCTCCGCTCGAGCGTCAGCGGGAGATCCTCGATCGCTACCGCCCGACGATCGACCTCTGCCGGCAGGAGATGGACACCATCGCCGACGAGTGGGAGAAGCTGCCTGAACACGACGAGATCCCGCCGCAGCTCGAGGACCGGACCGAGGAGGTGATCAAGCGTTGGGAGAAGGCCCGTCGCGGACTGATCGCCGACTCGATCGAGTTTGCCGAGGGCGAGGGCAAGCCCTTCCGCGAGCGGCTCCGGACCATGCTCGAGGATGTCGCCCGTCGCGGCGGTTTCGAGGCGGTCTTCCAGTTGCCGCGCGAGGGCGGCGGCGCGACGTGGGGCATGACCGACACCGACGACGCCGACTTCGGCGAATCGCAGGCCGTCGTGTGGTGCCGCGACTGCGCCGACCTCACCGACGAGCTCGCCGAGTTCGTCGGCATCCCCGACGACGCGTGGGTCGAGGGCTCGGCCTTCCGCCGCGCCGTGATCGACTTCCAGCGGGAGTTCGAGTCGTACGCCGAGCCGCCGCCGTGGGAGTGGAATCTCGCGGCGGAGGGAGGCGACGAGGAGGCGCCGGAATGACGCGTCGCACGCCGATCCTCGCGCTGGCCGCCGCGTCCCTCGGCGGGGCCGCGATCGCCCTCGCCCTCGCGGGCGCCTCGCCGCGCGGCGAGGCCACGCGCCGCTGCGTCGGGATGTTCGTCGACCCCGAGCGGAAGCGGAACTTCATCGCCAGCCCGAACGACCTCACGCTGGTCGACGTCGCGCGGATCCCGTGCCGCGACCGGGTTCTCGGCTGGGCGGGGCAGGGCATCTTCCGCGTCTTCGAGGACGGGACGGTCGAGACGCTCGCCTCGCCGATGCCGCCGTGCCCGGAGGGCGACTTCTTCGTGTGGATCCGATATCCGGGGTGAAGTTCTCCGTCGGGTGTGCGGCGAGCGGGATCGAGTTTCGGGCCCCGCATCGCTGGGAACGGACCGATTTCGCCGGATGCCGGCGAACCGCTTCGATGCAGGCACTCCCCGGTCGAGCGGGGAGTTAGCGTGAGTCAGGTCGCCCGCGAACGGGCGGCGATCGAAATCGTCCCAGGCGGTCCGATCCATGACCGTCGCCTCGCGGATCGCCCCGCGTCGACTTCACCTCGCCGGTGGCCTCGCGCGGATCCGGACGAGGTGCCCGCTCGCCTCGCCGGCGAGCCACGCGGCGTGTCCGAGCAGCTGGAGGGGGAGGGTCGAGAGCGAGCGCAGGCCGTATCCGGACGAGTTTGCATCCCGGACCGACCGCGCGGTCACGAGGAGGAGCGTCGCGGGCGTGGCCAGCAGTTGAAGGAGCGACTTGCCCTTCGACCATCCGTGCCAGTCGGCGCGCGTCCGGGCGAACTCCTTCCCCCGCGTCAAACGCTCGCGGGCGAAGCGGCCCGCGGTCTGCCCGTGGTGGTGCCGGACGACCGCGTCCGGCACGAAATCGATGCGGAATGCGGCCCGCCTCGCCTGCCACGCCAGAAGCGAGTCGCCGCAGAAGAGATCGGCGTCGAACGGGCCGGCCTGCCGCCAGACTTCCCGGGTGATGCACGCGTTCGCCGTCGCGATGTCGGACCGCTCGCCCCCGGGGGCGCCGGCGAGGCACCAATGGAACTTCTGCAGGTGGATGCCGGTTTCCCGCCAGGTGGGCTCGATGATGCCCATGCCGCCGAGCGCGATCCCGCATCCGCGGTCCATGGCCGCGACGAGCTTCTCGAGCCAATCCGTCGCCGCGATGCAGTCGGGATCGGTGAACGCGAGCAGTTCCCCGGCGGCATCCGCGAGGCCACGGTTGCGGGCCGCGTGCGGATAGAGGCGGACCGGCGACTGGACGAACTTCACCGCGGGAAATCGCGCGGTGACCAGCTCCTGCGTCCTCGTCTCCGGCGAGCTGTTCACCACGATGATCTCGAAATCGCGGTAGGTCTGGGCCTCGAGCGCCCGCAGCGACGCCTCGATGGTGTCGTAGGAGTGGTACGCGGGGCAGACCACGCTGACCCGTGGCGGCGTTCGAGGGTCACCGGCGGGCATCTCCGCCCTCCAGCCGTTCGACCTCCACCTCCCAGTGGAAGAGGCGAGCCGATGCGGATCCGGCCCCGGACCAGTAGCCGAGGGCCTCTCCAAACGAGACGACCTCGAACACGATCACGAGGTGCGGAAGCGACTTCAGGCAGAGCAGGAAGGCCTGGCCGGCGTCGGGGCGAAAGCGGAGGCTCGCGAACAGCCGGCCGAGGCGGACCGGGGTCGAGACCACGGGGGTGCCCACCGTGTAGACCAGCCGCTTCAGCGATCCCCAGCCTTCACGCTCGCGACGATGGGCGGCGAGCAGCCGCGCGTACGCCAAGTTCGCGCCGATCGTCTTGCCGAGGCTCTCGAAGTTCTGGTGGGACGCCACCGCGTCGGCGGCCGTGAAGAGCGTCTCGCCCCGCGAGGTGAGGGCCCGGTGGAGGTTGTAGTCGGCCTCGAGCAGATCTCCGAGGGCGTCACCGAAGACCTCGACGCGGTCCTTGCGATATGCGACGTTGTTCCCGGGAAGGGCCGAGACGGTTCGCGACTCGGCCGGCACCAGCCACGGCCCGTAGTCGACCAGCATGCCCACGCGACTGAGGGTCGACCGGGGATTGGCGTTGGCGAAGCCGTATCCGACCGCCGCATGGCCGGCCCGGAAGCCCTCGACGATCGCCGCGGCCCAGCCCGGGCTCGCGAAGCAGTGGTCCTCGATGAACGCGACGAGCGGCGCGGTCGCGTGCTTCAGGCCGTGGTGCCGGCACTTTCCCCAACCGAGCTCCGCGGAAATCCTGAGGTAGACCGTCCGAACCGCCTCGGGCACCACCAGGTCGGGATGGCGGATCGGATCGGTGGTGTCGACGACGACCAGCTCCATGCGGTCGGCGATCGTCTGGGCGACGAGGGCGTCGATTGAGGCCTGCGCCCGTCGGCGTCGCGGACCGACCACCACCACGGCGGAAAGCTCGGGAGCGGCACGGGGGGACCTCCCCGACTCTGTCACGTTCGTTTCGGAGCCCGTGGGTTTCATGTGCAATCCGGCTCAAACGTCGAGGTTCTTCACCTCGACCGCGTGTCGCTCGATGTAGGCGCGCCGCTCCTCGACGTTCTCGCCCATCAGGATGGTGAAGAGCTGGTCGGCCTCGCTCGCGCTGTCCCAGGTGACCCGCAGCAGGGTGCGGTTGGCCGGGTTCATCGTGGTCTCCCAGAGCTGCTCGGCGTCCATTTCGCCCAGGCCCTTGAAGCGCTTGGTCTCGATGCCGCGGCGGCCGACCTCGTGCAGCTGCTTGAGGATCGAGGGGATGTTCGGGCACTCGACCATTTCCGACTTGGTTTCGGTCCGGGCCTCGGGCTTCGCCTCGCCTTCGCCCCTCGCCTCGTCCTCGCCGGGCTCGCTCGCCTCGGCGGCCTTCGCGCGGCCGCGGCCCTCGACGATCCAGCCGTAGCGGGTCGACTTCTTCTCGCCGGTGACCGTCTCTTCCTGTACCGTCGACCAGTCGTCGATCACGAGCGACGCGGCCGAGATCTCGCGGAACAGCCGCTCGAGCTCGCGGTTCTCGTGCAGTTCGCGGAGCGAAGCGAGCCGCAGGCGATCGCCCGCGGTGACCGAGCCGCCCATCTCGTCGAGCAGGAGGTCCTTCGCCTGCACGTGGGCGCGGGCGTCGGCCTCGCTCCAGAAGAAGGCGTCGCCGCCCGGCCAGCTCACGTGCCACGAGGGCAGCCGCCTCGCCCCGGTCGGGTCGCCCGCGCGGGCGTCGAGCAGCTTCTGGAAGGGAATGCCACGCCGCTGCGTCACGCCGACGAGCTCGTCGAGGCGGTGCAGGGTCTGGATGAGCCGCCGCAGGTCGGGGCCCTCGACGGTCCGCTCGGGCTTGCCGGCCGCGTCGCGGATCGCGAGGCGGGCGTGGCCGAGGGCCATCTCGACGAGGGCGTCGCTCATCGCCCGGTCGTTCAGGACGTACTGGCTCTTCTTGCCTCGCATCACCTGGTACAGCGGCGGCTGGGCGATGAAGATCTTGCCGCGCCGCACGAGCTCGGGCATCTGCCGGAAGAAGAACGTGAGCAGCAGCGTGCGGATGTGGCTGCCGTCGACGTCGGCGTCGGTCATGATCACCACGCGGCCGTAGCGCAGCTTCGCGAGGTCGAAATCCTCGCCGATGCCGCACTGCAGGGCCTGGATGAGGATGCGGATCTCCTCGAACCCGAGCACCTTGTCGAGCCGGGCCTTCTCGACGTTCAGCAGCTTGCCCCGCAGCGGCAGGATCGCCTGCGTGACGTGGTCGCGGCCGCCCTTGGCGCTGCCGCCGGCGCTGTCGCCCTCGCCGATGAAGAGCTGGGTCTTCTCGACGTCGTTCGACGAGCAGTCGGCGAGATTGTGCGGAATGCCGCCCGACTCGAGCGAGCCCTTCCGCTTGATGAGCTCGCG
>JBEIUL010000580.1:0-1538 GCA_040374395.1 Phycisphaeraceae bacterium | reverse complement strand
GTCGAGCCGCCGAACGCCGAGCAGACCTTCGAGATCCTCAAGGGCCTGCGCGAGAAGTACGCGAGCCACCACCGCGTGAAGATCACCGACGCCGCCCTCCGCTCGGCCGTCGAGCTCTCGGGCCGGTACATCCCCGGCCGCGTGCAGCCCGACAAGTCGATCGACGTGATCGACGAGGCCGGCGCCCGCCTGCGGCTCAAGAGCATGACCAAGCCGCCGGACCTCGCCGACCTCGAGGAGCGCATCGAGCGGCTCTCGATCGAGAAGGACGAGGCGGTCAAGAGCGCCGACTACGAGCGGGCCGCCGAGCTCCGCGACCAGGCCGAGAAGCTCCGCAAGGAGAAGGAGAAGGTCCAGGCCGCGTGGCGCGAGCGGATGAACGAGATCCACGCCACCGTCGACGAGGAGGTCATCGCCGAGGTCGTCAGCAAGATGACCGGCGTGCCGCTCACCCGGCTCGAGAAGGCCGAAAGCCAGCGGCTACTCCAGCTCGAGGCCGAGTTGCACAAGTCGGTGGTCAGCCAGGACGACGCCGTGAAGGCGGTCGCCCGGGCGATCCGCAAGGCCCGGTCGGGCCTCAAGGACCCGAAGCGGCCGGTCGGCTCGTTCATCTTCGTGGGCCCCTCGGGCGTCGGCAAGACGCTGCTCGCCAAGAGCCTCGCCGAGTTCATGTTCGGCGACCCCGACGCGCTCATCTACCTCGACATGAGCGAGTACATGGAGAAGCACAACGTGAGCCGCCTGATCGGCGCCCCGCCCGGCTACGTCGGGTACGAGGAGGGCGGGCAGCTCACCGAGCGGATCCGCCGCCGGCCGTACGCGGTGCTCCTCCTCGACGAGGTCGAGAAGGCCCATCAGGACGTCTTCAACATGCTCCTCCAGATCATGGAGGAGGGACGCCTCACCGACAGCTTCGGCCGCCACGTCGACTTCCGCAACGTCATCCTGATCATGACCTCGAACCTCGGGGCCGACGTGATCAAGGGCGGAGCCCAGTTCGGCTTCAACAAGCGGAGCGAGGTGCAGGACTACGACAAGATCAAGAAGGCCCTGATGGGCGAGGTCGAGAAGTTCTTCCGGCCCGAGTTCATCAACCGCCTCGATGACGTGATCGTGTTCCGGCCGCTCGTCCGCGACGACCTGAACCACATCATCGAGTTCGAGCTCTCGAAGGTCCGCAAGCGGCTCGAGGACAAGGGCATGAGGCTCGAGCTCGACCAGCCCGCCAAGGATTTCCTCACCGACAAGGGCTACAACCCCGACTTCGGCGCCCGCCCGCTCCGCCGGGCCATCGGCCAGTACGTCGAGGATCCGCTCGCCGAGAACCTGCTTTCGGGCGAGTTCAACCCCGGCGACTCGATCAACGCCACGCGGCAGGAAGGCAAGGACCACCTGACCTTCACCGCCACGCGGCCCGAGCCGCAGCCACCGGCGGAAGCCCCGCCACCGGTCGAGCCGGCGCCGGCGGGGTGAGGAGCAGGAAGCAACCAGTGAATCGAGCCCCGCCCCCGAGAGGGGGCGGGGTTTTTCGTTGGGGC
>JBEIUL010000433.1:0-2496 GCA_040374395.1 Phycisphaeraceae bacterium | reverse complement strand
GTCGGCCTTCGTCGCCGGCGTGAAGATCGGCTGCGGAAGGCGATCGCACTGCCGAAGGCCGGCGGGCAGCTTCACCCCGCAGACCGTGCCCGAGGCCCGGTACTCGGCCCAGCCGCTGCCCGCGAGGTAGCCGCGGGCGACGCACTCGATCGGGATGACCTTCGCGCGGCGGCAGACCATGACGCGACCCGTGAGGGCGGCGCGGTCGGCGGCGGTCAGGGCTTGATGTTCGGGCACCTCGGCCGAGACCAGGTGGTCGGGCACGAGGTTCAGCGACCGCAGCCAGCGGAACCAGCCGAGCGAGATCTGCGTGAGCAGCCGGCCCTTCCCGGGCACCGGCGTCGGCATGACCACGTCGAACGCCGAGATGCGGTCGCTCGCGACGACCAGCAGGCGCTCGGGGCCGCCTCCGGCCGCGGCGGGCAGCGTGTAGAGGTCGCGGACCTTCCCCTCGCGGCGTCCGGGCAGGGCGAGCTGGCTGCGGAAGAGCGCCGCGTCGGAAGCCGGCGGCGCGGAGGAAACCTCGGGCATCGCCGGACGATACCCCGACCGCGGGAGAATCGCCCAAGACCCCCGGGGAAAAGGCGGCTCCTTCCGGAGGTGGTCACCGCGACCGCTACACTCCGCGACCGGCTCCGGCCGGGTCGGCATGTCGAGCGGTTCGCAAGCCAAACCCTTCACCGCACGCTTCGTCGTGCGCGACCCCGGGATCCTCGCTCCCGGGGCGGGAGAGGCCGCGCACCTGCTCGGGCAGGACGACCTCCCGATCGCCGGCGAGGTGCGGCTGAAGGCCAGCTCCGACGGGGTCATGGTGAACGCGGTCGCCCAGAACGACGAGACCGCAGCGGTCGCCCTGCCGATTCGGGCCGGCGACGCGGGGACCCTGCTCCTCCAGACCTGCCTCCTGCCCTCGCGGGCCGAGCCGTACGGTCTTGCCGTCGAACTCGCCCGGCACCGCATCAAGCAGTTCATCCAGAAGAGCGAGGACTGGCAGATGTGGGATCCCGCACGGTGCGGTCCGGCCCAGGCCGATTGGGACCGCGCCCGACGGATCTTCGCGGAAGCCCTCGTGCACGAGGATGCCCGCGAGGCCGAGGTCCGGGCGCTCCGCTCGCTCTCGATCGGCGTGCTCGCGTCCGAGCGGCTGGCGTTCCTCCACGCCGACGCGCTGCTGCAGCGGCGGTTCGGGTCGAAGATCGCGAGTTCGACCACGTTGGGCGCCACGGTCCGTCCGGCGGCGATCGCCGGCATCGGTCCCCAGGCCGAGTCGACGTTCACCCGCGACATCGACGTGATCTCGGTTCCGGTCGACTGGAAGGGCCTCGAGAAGTCCGCGGGCAAGCCTGAGTTCGCGGCGCTCGATGCGACGCTGCAATGGGCGATCGCGAGGAAGAAGCCCGTCCTCCTCGGGCCCCTCGTCGATCTCGCGCCGGGAAGGCTTCCCGCATGGGTCGAGGCGAAGGCCAACGGGTACGAGGCGTTCCGCGACCTCCTCTACGACCACGTCGACCGGATCGCCCGCCGCTACGCGGGATCGGTCGGCATCTGGAACGTGGCCTCCGGCCTGCACGCGAACCGCGTGGCGATGCTGACGCCCGAGCGGATGGTCGACCTTGCACGACGGCTGCAAGTCGCGGTGCGGCAGCACGCCCGCAAGGCGAACACGCTGCTCGAGTTCCTTCCCCCGGCCGGCGAGGGCGGGAAGGCCCACCACGGGCTCACCTGCTGGAAGTTCCTCGAGCGGCTGAAGGCCGAGGGGGCGGCGCCGTCGGCGATCGGGCTGCGGCTCAGCGCGGGCCTGCCCGAGGGGTCGATCACCCGCGACCTGCTTTCGATCGCCGATTGGCTCGATCGCTTCGCGGGCGGCGAGATCAAGCTGCTGCTGACGGGATTTTCCGCCCCGTCGCGCGAGGTCGCGCCGGCGGGCGGGCACTGGCGGGACGGGTGGTCGCCGGCGACGCAGGCGGCGTGGGCCGCCCGCGTGGTGCAGGTCAGCCTCGCACGGCCGTGGATCGACACCGTCTTCTGGTCGGAAGCGAGCGACGCGGGCGGCGGCGGGACCGCGGGCCTCGCCGACGAGCGGGGCAATCCGAGGCCCGTGCTCGAGCGACTGGCGTCGATCCGTACGCGGCTGAGGAAACCGCTCGCAAGGGACGGGGCCGGGCCGCAGGATTTCCCGTGGGGTCCGGCATGAGCCGCGCGACGCCCGCGGAGTCGCCGCGATGGCCGACCGTCGCGATCGCGGCGGCGACGGTCGCGATCGCGGTCGCGGCGATCGCCCTCGACCGCGGCCGGCTGCCGGCTCGCCCGCTCGCGCCGCGGGTCATCGATCTCGACCGGGCGGACGCGGTCGATCTGGATCTCCTGCCCGGGATCGGCCCGGCGCTCGCGGCCCGGATCATCGGCGACCGGGACGCGAACGGCCCGTTCGGCTCGCCGGACGGGCTGCGCCGCGTGCGCGGCATCGGGCCCGCGATCGTCGAGGGGATCCGGCCC
>JBEIUL010000142.1:0-6256 GCA_040374395.1 Phycisphaeraceae bacterium | reverse complement strand
CATCTTGCCGCTGCCGAAGAGCTCGCCGACGGTCTTCATGCCCGCGAGGAGATGGTCGTTGATGATCGAAAGCGGCGGATGACGCTCGAGCGCCTCGTCGAGGGTCGCCTCGAGGCCGCGGTCCTCGCCGTCGGGGAAGAGGCCGATGAAGTGGAGCAGCGGGTCGAAGTTCTCCGGCATCCCCGCCGGGCGGTCGGCCCCGCGGCGATCGTGGATGAGCCAGAGGGCCGCGTCGCGGTATTCCTCGGAGATCTTCGTCGACGGCAGGATCTTGCTGAAGTGCACGATCACCGCCGAGAGGCCACGGGCCCGGGCCTCGTCCAAAAAGACCGAGTTCAGCACCGCGCGGGCCGCGGGCTTGAGGCCGAAGCTGATGTTCGAGAGCCCGAGCAGGATGCCGCACCGCGGGAACCGCTCGCGGATGAGCCGGATGCCCTCGAGCGTCTCGAGGCCGAGCCGGCGGTCGTCGTCGTTGCCGGTCGCGATGGTGAAGGTCAGCGGGTCGAAGAGGAGGTCGGTCTCGTCGAGGCCCCACTTCCGCGTGTAGAGGTCATGGATGCGATCGGCGATCTCGAGCTTGCGGGCCGCGGTCTTCGCCATGCCCGCGACCGGGTCCTCGTCGATGGTGAGCGCGACGCACGCCGCCCCGTACTTCCGCAGCAGCGGGCAGACCGCGTCGAGCCGCTTCTCGCCGTCCTCGAGGTTGATCGAGTTCACGATCGCCCGGCCTCCCGAGCGGCGGAGGCCCGCCTCGAGCACGTCGGCCTGCGTCGAGTCGAGCATGAGCGGCGCGTTCACCTGCCGCACGAGCCGCGACGAGATCTCGGCCATGTCGGCGACGCCGTCGCGGCCGACGAAGTCGACGCAGAGGTCGAGGAGGTGCGAGCCGTCGCGCATCTCCTCCTTCGCCATCGAGACCAAGCCGTCCCAGTCGGCGGAATCCAGCAGCCGCTTGAACTTCCGGCTGCCGTTCGCGTTCGTGCGCTCGGCGACGATGAGGAACGAGTTCTCCTGCTCGAACTCGACGGCCGAGTAGAGGCTCGAGCAGCCCGCGGCCTGCGGGTTGACGGTCCGGGCCGGCCGCGACCGGCCTTCCGCGAGCTTCGCGAGCTCGGCGATGTGGTCGGGCGTGGTGCCGCAGCAGCCGCCGACGACGCCGACGCCGAACTCCTCGATGAACCGCCGCATCGCCGCCCCGAACGGGACCGGGGCGAGCGGATACTCGGTGCGGCCCTCGACCAGCACCGGCAGGCCCGCGTTCGGGATCACCGAGACGTGCCGGTCCCACCGCTTCGAGAGGTACGAGACGTGCTCGCCCATCTCGGTCGGGCCGGTCGCGCAGTTGAGGCCGAGCGAGGCGATCGGGAAGGGCTTGAGGGCGTTCACCACCGCGGTGATGTCGCTGCCGAGCAGCATCGTGCCCGTCGTCTCCATCGTGACCGAGACGAGGATGGGAAGGTCCTCGGGCGTCCGTCTCAGGTGCTCGATCGCCTCGAGGCAGGCGTTGATCGCGCACTTCACCTGCAGCAGGTCCTGGCAGGTCTCGATGATCAGGCCGTCGACGCCGCCCTCGATGAGGCCGAGGGCCTGCTCGCGGTAGCTCGCGAGCATCGTGTCCCAGTCGGCCTGGCCGAGCGTGATGAGCTTGGTGCCGGGGCCCATCGAGCCGACGGCGACGCGCGGGCGGTCGGGGGTCGAGTGGCGATCGCACGCGGCCCGGGCGATCGCGGCCCCCTGCCGGTTCAGGTCGCGGACCCAGCCGACCATCTCGTCGTCGAACTCAGCGGCGACGAGGCGGTTCGATCCGAAGGTGTCGGTCTCGACGACGTCGGCACCCGCCGCGAGGAAGCTCTCGTGGATCCGCTGGATGAGGTCGGGCCGGCTGCGGACCAGGATGTCGGTGCAGTTGTCGCGGCCGAGCCAGTCCTCGGGACGGCAGTCGGCGCACGAGTGAATCGACGTGCCCATCGCGCCGTCGAAGACCACCAGCTTTCGCTCGAGGGCGCGGAGAAGACTCGGCATCACCGCACGATAGGGTCGGGACGGCCCTTCTTCAACCGTTCATCCGGATAAACGGATGGATCAGCGGGGCCGGAGGGCCACATACCAGCGGGGCATCGAGTCATCCTCGAGACCCCCGACCGGCGACGTGCCCAAGGCCAGACCGGACGCGTCGGCCAGGCCCGCATCCCCCGCACCGTCAAAGATCCCGCGGGCGGTCAGGTCGGCCCAGCCGGCGATCCACCGGCAGCGACCGGGGCCGGCGGAGGTCTCGGACATCACGAACGCCTCGACGAGCGGACCGTGGGCCTCCTCGACGACGGACGCGGGCTTGGTGGTGTCGAAGACCGGTCCGGTCACGACCACCGGTCCGCACGGGGAAAAACCGCTGATTTCCAGGTTCGACTCGGGAAGGTCGAGCTCGATGTCGAGCGAACGGAGCGTCGGCGCCCGCATCGATTCGGGCGCGGCCGACACCACCGACGTGACGGTCGAGACCGCCGAAAGCCCAAGCAAGACCCCAACTGAACGAGATGTGCTGTTCATGCCTTCTCCCTGATTTCGGGGCGGCGGCCGGGACGGGCCACCATCCTCGATTCCTCCGGTCCCATCAGGGACCTCTCGTCACGGTATCGACTGTGGTGGGTCGATCCAAGGGGTGTCGGCCACGGAAGCGCAGATTTTTCCGGGTTTTCCCGAGAGACCGCCCGTCCTGCGGCCGGCTGGCCGGTGATAGGCTCCCGGGCGTGCCAAGGCCGTTCTTACCGCCACCGAGCCGCGTCCGTCGCCCGACTCGCCCCCTCCACGTGCTGGCCGTCGGGGCGATTGCCGCCACGATCGCCGCCACCATCGGCGGTTGCGCCGCGGTCAAGCCATCAGCGTCGCCCGAACCACCGCCGGGGACGGCCGCCGCTTCGCGGCCGCCGGAGAAGCCGCTTGAGACCTTCGACGCGGTGTGGACCACGATCGACACGCGACACTTCGACGCTTCGCACAACGGCGTCGACTGGGGCGCGGTCCGCGCCGAGTTCCGGCCGCAGGTCGAGGCGTGTGCGACCGAGGCCGAGTTTCGGGCCCTGCTCGAGCGGATGATCGCTCGGCTCGGGCAGAGCCACTTCGGCGTGATTCCCCGAGAGGTCGCAGGCGAAGCGGCAGGCGATGCCGCCGCCCCCGCGGTGGACGCGTCGACGTCGGGCGATGCGGGACTCGAGATCCGCATCCTGGACGGACGACCGGTGGTCGCGCGGGTCACGCCGGGCGGCGCGGCCGCGGCGGCGGGCGTGCGTCCGGGCTGGGCGCTCCTCTCGATCGACGGCGTGGCGGTCGCGAAGGCCTACGGCGAGGCCCTGGAGGAGGTCACCGACGCGCCGACCGAGCGGGAGCGGGCGCTACGGTCACTGCTCCTCGCGCGACGCGTCTCGTCGCGGCTCGAGAGCGATCCGGGTCGCCCGCGCCGCGCGGCCTTCGAGGACGGCGCGGGCGGGCGGCGCGAGATCGAGCTGGTCCCCGCGGCCCCCGCGGGCGACGCGGTGAAGTTCGGGAACCTGCCGCCGATGCGGGTCTCGGTCACCGCGCGGGAGATCTCGAGCGACGAGTTCGCCGCCGCCGGCGTCGCGGCCGATCGCACCCCGCGGATCGCGTACGTCTCGTTCCCGGTCTGGATGCCCGCCGCGGCGGCCCCGCTCGACGCGGCGGTCGACCGCTTCCGCGGCGCCGACGCGATCGTCATCGACCTCCGCGGGAATCCCGGCGGCGTCGGCGGCATGGTCATGGGCTTCGGCGGGCACTTCTTCACCGAGCCGGTCAGCCTCGGCGCGATGGAGAATCGCGACGGGAAGCTGGAGTTCCGCGTCAACCCGCGGACCACGACCGCCGACGGCCGCACCGTCGAGCCCTTCCGCGGACGGGTCGCGATCCTCGTCGACCCCAGGTCGGCGAGCACCTCGGAGATCTTCGCCGCGGGCATGCAGGAGCTCGGCCGGGCGATCGTCGTCGGCGAGCGGACGGCCGGGGCCGCGCTGCCCTCGGTCGTCGAGCGGCTGCCGAACGGCGACGTGCTCCAGTACGCGATCGCCGACTTCGAGACGCCCAAGGGGAACGCGGTCGAGGGTCGCGGGGTGATGCCCGACATCGCCGTCGACGTCACCCGGGCGGGCCTGCTCGAGGGTGGCGATCCGGCGCTGTCCGCGGCGCTGCGAACGCTGTCGCGGGAACTCCGCGGCGAAGGGCGGGCGGCGGCGGCGGGCGCGACGTGAACCCCACCTATACTCGCCGGCCCCGAAACCACCGGAGATTTCCCGTGACCGTCCGACCGACCTTCCGCTCGATCGCGCTCGTCCTCCTTCCCCTGCTGCTTGCGAACCCGCTCGTCGCCCAGGACCCCGCCCAGCCGGCGGCGCCGACGGTCGAGCCGGTGCCCGCCGCCCCGCTTCCCACCGCCGAGGAACTCTCGAAGCGGCACCTCGCGGCGATCGGCGGCGAGGAGGCGGTCCGCAAGCGCACCAGCGCCACCATGAAGGGGACGATCTCGATGCCGAGCATGGGCCTCGGCGGACCGATGACGAGCTTCGCCAGCGAGCCCGACCGCTACCTGATGACGGTGACCATGCCCGGCGTCGGCGAGGTCAGGACCGGCTTCGACGGCACCGTGGCGTGGAGCCAGGACCAGATGCAGGGGCCGCGCCTGATGGAGGGCGGCGAACTCGCCCAGATCCGGCGCGAGGCGAACTTCCGCCGCGACCTCGACATCCTCGCCGGCTGGGACGCGGTGAAGGTCGCGGGCCGGGCCGAGTTCGGCGGCGTGCCGTGCGTCGAGGTCGAGGTGACCGGCGGCGGCGAGACATCGCGGTTCTACTTCGACGAGTCGACCGGCCTCTACCGCGGCTCGCGGATGAGCACCGAGAGCCCGCTCGGCAAGGTGCAGGTCGAGACGGTGGTGTCGGAGTACCGCGAGTTCGACGGCATGAAGGTGCCGGTTCGGACCGAGCTCTCGATGATGGGCCAGAAGCAGGTGCTCGCGATCGACAGCGTCACGTTCGACGCGATCGAGCCGAAGGTGTTCGAGCTGCCGGCCGCGGTGAAGGCCCTCGCCGACGCGAAGGCCAAGGCCGCGAGCGAGGCGAAGGATCCGGTGGCGCCCGCCGCGCCGCCCGCCGAGCCCGCCCCGCAGCCCTGATCGCCGTCCGCGGCGACTTCCACCTTCCCCATCGTGTCCCGACGCCCCGACGCCATCCGACCGGCCGCGCACGACGGCGCCGCGATCTCGCTGCGCGGCGTGTCGAAGTGCTACGGCACGCACCGCGCCGTCGACCGGCTCGACCTCGCGGTGCCCACGGGCAGCCTGTGCGGATTCCTCGGGCCGAACGGGGCCGGGAAGAGCACGACGATCCGGATGGTGATGTCGATCACCCATCCGGATGAGGGCGAGGCGCGGGTGCTCGGCGGGACGGCCCTCGCGAGCAAGGATCGCATCGGCTACCTGCCCGAGGAACGCGGGCTCTACAAGACGATGCGGGTGCTCGAGTGGCTCGCGTACTTCGGCCGGCTCAAGGGCCTGTCGGGCGCCGACGCGACGCGGCGGGCGAAGGCCTGGCTCGAGCGGATCGAGCTGCCGGGCGTCGAGATGAAGCGCTGCCAGGACCTCTCGAAGGGCATGCAGCAGAAGGTCCAGTTCGTCTCGAGCGTGCTGCACGAGCCGGAGCTGCTCATCCTCGACGAGCCGTTCTCGGGGCTCGACCCGGTGAACGCGCGGCTGCTCGAGCGGCTGATCCGCGAGTTCCACGGGGAAGGCCGCACGGTGATCTTCTCGACCCACCAGATGCACGTCGCGGAGTCGATCTGCGACCGGGTGGTGCTCATCCACCGCGGGCGGAAGCTGCTCGACGCGACGCTCGGCGAGGTGCGGGCGGCGTTCGACCCGCGGACGCTCGCGGCGGAACCCGAGGGCGGCGTGACCGAGGGGGCGATCGCGCGGCTCGGGGGATTGCCCGGCGTGCGGCGGGCGACCGCGGGGCGCGACGGGACGTCGGTCGACCTCGAGATGGACAGGGATTCGGCGCCGCGCGAGCTCATGCGGGCGGCGCTCGAGGCGGTTCCCCTCGACGGGATCCGCCTGCGGCAGGTGCGGCTCGACGACGTCTTCGTCGATCTCGTCGCGGGCGACGACGTCGACGAGGCCGAGATCGCGAGCGTCCGCGGCGGCGCGTTCGGGGGAGGCGACTCATGAGCGGCCTGGCGAGGGTGCGGTCGGTGGCGT
>JBEIUL010000240.1:0-4532 GCA_040374395.1 Phycisphaeraceae bacterium | reverse complement strand
CGCGGTCGCCGCCTCGAACGCCTCCGCCTCGGCCGCGACCTTCACGAGCGTCTCGACCGCGAGCGGCGCGAACTTCCCCATCGCGGTCTCGCCGCTGAGCATCACCGCGTCGGCCCCGTCGAGGATCGCGTTCGCGACGTCGGTGACCTCGGCCCGCGTGGGGACCGGGCTCTCGATCATGCTCTGCAGCATCTGCGTGGCGACGATCGCGGGCCGTCCCTCGGCGCGGGCCGCCTCGAGGATGCGCTTCTGCACGATCGGCACCTTGGCGAGATCCATCTCGACGCCGAGGTCGCCGCGGGCGACCATCACCGCGTCGCAGGCCTTCACGATCTCGCCGATCCGGTCGACCGCCGTGGGCCGCTCGATCTTCGCGACGATCGCGGGTGGCGGGTCGTCGCGACCGCGGGCCGACCACGCGGCGGCGAGGGCCGCGCGGAGCCTCGCGAGGTCCTCGGGGCGCTGCACGAAGCTCATCGCGACGAAGTCGACCTCGGCGTCCGCGATCGCCTCGATCGCCGCGAGGTCGCGGGGCGTGATCGGATCGGCCCGCACCTCGGTGTCGGGAAGGTTGATGCCCTTGCGGTCGAGGACCGTCCCGCCCTCGATCACCGTGCAGGAAAGCTCGGGGCCCGCGGCGCCCGCGACCCGCTCGAGGGCGAGCAGCCGCACCGCCCCGTCGTCGATGAGCACCCGCTGCCCCGGCTCGGCGTCGGCGACGAGGTCGGCGTAGGTGCAGTCGAGCCGCACCGGCGGGCCCGCGCCCGAACCGCCGCCGTGGCCGATGCGGACTTCCTCGCCCCGACGCAGCACGACCGGCGACGCGAGCCCCTGGATGCGCACCTTCGGCCCCGGCAGGTCGGCGAGGATCGCGACCATGATGCCGGTCGCGACCTCGACGGCGCGGATGCGGGCGATGGTCGCCGCGTGCGCCTCGGGCGTCCCGTGGCTGAAATTCAGGCGAAACGCCGACACGCCGGCCTCGAGCAGGCGCCGGAGCGCATCGGGACTGTCGCAGGCGGGTCCGACGGTGGCGACGATCCTGGTGAGGCAACGGTCGCGTCGCATGCGTCAGCCCTCCTCGCCCTCGCCGCGGCCGAGGCGGGCGATGCGCCGGTAACGATCGCGGAAGAACTCGATCGCGTCGGCCCGGAGGAGTTCCACCGGGGCCGCCCCCTCGGGCCAGAGGCCGCGGTCCTTCCAGCCGCCGCGGAGCCAGCCCGACTTCACCGGGCCCAGCGAGGCGGGATCCGCGAGCGGATAGGTCGTGCCGTCCGGACCGGAGACGGTCGGGAAATCATCGAAGAGCTCGAGCATCCGCTTGAGCGTCGGGTCGGTGACGTCGGCCGCCCGCACGAGCCCGTGGCGATCGGCCGGGTACGCCGGGTGGGTGACGATCGCCTTCCACGCGTCGGCGAGCTCGGCGCGGCTGTCGATCGCGAAGGCGACGAAGATCGGCGCGAGGAACGACCTCATGTCGGGGTTCGGCTTCGCCACCGCGCTCGCGATCGCATACGGGTCGACCGGGTCGCTGAACCGCCTGAAGTCGCGTTCGTACAGCTCGCGACGAACCGGAAGCCGCCGCAGCTCGTGCTCGGCGGGGCCGAGCCCGTCGGGCGACTCGACGCGGTCGCGGGCGGGGAACTGCCAGAGGGCCTGCCCCTCGCGGGAGAGCGTGAACTCGACGAACCGCCGCGCGAGCTCGGGCTCGGTCGAGCCGCGCAGGAGGCCGATCGGATCGGGATCGATGACGGTCTCGCCCGCGGGATCGATGTAGAGGACCCGCGGCACGTCCCGCTCGCGGCCGACGTCGCGCTCGGCGTCGGCGACCATCTGGGCCTGCGAACGCCCGTAGAAGTCGATGCAGACGCCGGCGGCCGCGTCACCGAGGCTGACGTCGGTCGGGGCCTTCGGGGCGCTCGCCGAGAAGCTCCGGGCGTTCGCGGCCATCCGCCTCAGGATCGCCCATCCGTCGGTCCAGCCCTTCCGCTGCAGGATCGCCTCGAACGCGGTGGTGACCGAGCCGCTCTGGGCGGGGTTCGCGAGGGCGACCTCGCCGCGCAGCCTCGGGTCGGTCAGGTCTTCCCACCGCGCCGGCGACGGGACGCCGAGGCGGGCGAGCACGTCGGAGTTCGACACGATGCCGAAACCCGAAAGCGCGGTGCCGAACCACTTGCCCTCGGCGTCGAAGAGCGGCACGTCGCCGATCCGCTCGGCGCCGTAGGTCGCGAGCAGGAAATCTCGCGGCAGCGGCAGCGGCGCGAGCACGGTCGTGGTGGCATCGTTGCCCTGCGGGTCCTTCGCGACGAGCGGCTTCGAGAGCTGCATGAACTCGTACGAGCCGCCGCCCCAGAGGAGGTCGGCGTCGCCGCCCGGCTCCTGGCCCTTCTGGAGGTCGGACAGGTACGAGGCCTCGAGCACGCGACGGATCTCGCTGGTGCCGCCGGGCGTGCTCCAGACCACGTCGACGTCCTCGCCGAAGGTGTCGCGGTGCCATGTCTCGAACGCCCGCTTGAACTCGACGCGGATGTTGTCCTGGTGCGGCGTCACGATCACGAGCTGCCGCCGCTCGCCGCCGCCGCGGGCCGCGCCGCGCGGGGCGAGCGCCACCGGCACCGCCATCAGGGCGACGAGGATCGCCACGAGCCCCGGGATCACCAGCCGCGAGGGGCCGCTCATGCCCCGAGCCCGCGGCGGATCTCGTGGCGGAACGCCTCGGCGGCGCGGGCGATCGCCGATCGCCAGTCGCCGCCGCCTACGGCCGGATAGAGCACCGAGCGGCTTGCGGTCACGATCGCGCCGCGGCCGTCGGGGCGGAAGCACGGCAGGACGTCGTCGATCCCGCCGCCCTGGGCCCCGTAGCCCGGTACGAGGAACACCTGCCGCGGCAGCCGCTCGCGCAGCCGCGCCGCGTCGGACCGCTTGGTCGCGCCGACCACCGCGCCGAGCGTGCTGAAGCCCGAGGCCCCGACGTGACGGTCACCGAGCGTCCGCACGAGGTCGGCCATCGCGTCGGCGACGGTGCGGCCGTCGGCGAGCGGGAGGTTCTGGAACGCGTCGCCCGAGGGGTTGCTCGTGCGGACGAGGGCGAACCCGCCGCGTCCCTCGGCGAGGAACGGGGCGATGCCGTCGTCGCCGAGGTATCCGTTGCAGGTCGTCCAGTCGGCCCCGGCCCGCCGGCTCGCCGCCGCGTAGTGCTCGCTCGAGACGCCGATGTCGCCGCGCTTCGCGTCGAGAATCGTCACCAGGCCCGCCTCGCGAGCCCGCTGCATGGTCCGCTCGAGCGCCGCGAAACCGGCCGAGCCGTACCGCTCGTAGCACGCCGACTGGATCTTCACGCAGGGAACCAAGCCGGCAACCGCGCGGATCACGCCTTCCGAGAAGCGTTCGATCGTCGCCGCCGCGTCCTCGCCGCCGACCTCGGCGGGAATCCGCTCGAGCACCGGATCGAGCCCGACGCAGACCGGGCTGCCGATGCGGGCGATCGCCGCGAGCAGCTCGTCCCCGGCGTGGCGCGGGAACCCCGCGGAAGCGGGCGAGGAATCGGAGACGGGAGGGCACGCGGGCGAACTCATGGGTCCACATCCTACGGTCATCCCGCGGGCTCCCCGGCGATCCGGGGCCGATCGGCATCGGCCCTATCATCGGGGCCGTGGAGCGACCGACTCGCCTCGACCTCGAACGGGACCGCGGCCTGACCGTCGAATGGAGCGACGGCCGGACGTCGTTCTACCCCATCGCCTATCTCCGCCGGCACTCGCCGTCAGCCGACGCGAAGACGTTGCGGGAGTCGCTGGCGTCGAATCCCCTCACGGTCCTGCCCGCCTCGGGCGGATCCGGGCCGCTGCGGGCCGAGTCGGCCGAGCTTGTCGGCAACTACGCGATCCGGATCGAGTTCTCCGATGGCCACCGGACCGGTATCTACTCGTGGGTCTACCTCCGCGACATCGATCCGGAACGCCCCGCCGGGAAGGGCCCATGACCGAAGCCCCGCTTCCCGTTCCCGTCGGGGAAGCCGAACGTGCCGGCCTGACCGAGCTGGCTCGTTCGCTCGGAGCCCCCCATCAGTCCCCGTTCCTCGCCGAGATCACGGTGGCACCGGCCCATCTCAGTCGGCTGATCCCCCACTGCAACAACGTCGAGTTCGTGCGATGGCTCGACCGGGCCGCCGAACTGCACGCCGATTCGATCGGGCAGGGCCGGGCTACGTTGGCGGCGGAGGACCGGGCCTGGTTCGTCGCCCGCCACGAGGTCGACTACCGGGCGGAGGCCTTCGAGGGTGAGCGGCTGGTCGTGGCGACCTGGGTCCGGAACGCCCGGAAGAGCCTTTCGTGGCGGGATTCCCTGATCGTCCGCCCCTTCGACCGCACCATCGTGTGCCGGGCCGCCACCCTGTGGATCCACGTTGATCTCCGGTCGAGGCGTGCTTCGGCTCCCGGGGCGTCCGTAATGGCCCGGTTCGAGCCGCTCGAACGGTCGTCTCCGTGAAGGAGATGGCGGGAACGTAAAAATGGGGAAAATGTCAAAATGGG
>JBEIUL010000493.1:0-2075 GCA_040374395.1 Phycisphaeraceae bacterium | reverse complement strand
TCTTCGCCGGGCAGACCATCGCGTGGTTCCGGAAATCAAACCTCTCGGCGATCCTCGGCGTCGAGGGCGGCGAACTGATCAAGTCGCTCGGCGCGGGGCCGGGGGTGATGATTCCCGCGATCATCCTGACCTGCGCGGCGCTCAACCTGCTGGTGTCGAGCGCGAGCGCGAAGTGGGCGCTGCTCGCCCCGATCCTCGTCCCGATGCTCGCGGGCGCGGGCATGTCGCCCGAGCTGACGCAGGCGGCCTACCGCGTCGGCGATTCCTGCACCAACCAGATCGCCCCGCTCAACGCCTACCTCGTGATCATCCTCGTCGCGATCCGTCGGTACCTGCCCGACGCGGGGCTCGGGACGCTCATCGCGCTCCAGCTTCCCTACTCGATCGCCTCGATTTCGCTCTGGACCGTGCTGCTCGTCGGGTGGAACGCCCTCGGTATCCCGCTCGGGCCGTCTTGACCGGACTCAGCCCTTGCGGGCCTCGGTGCCCGCGTCGAGGGCCATGAGCCGGTTCAGCAGCGGGCTGACCAGGAAGAGGAAGAATCCGATGCCGATCGCCGCGGCCGCGATGAAGCCGAAGACCGCCCCGTAGGTCCCGACGGTCTCGGTCGGCGGGGGGATCGCCCCGCCTTCCTCGCCGCCGACCCCGGTGAGGCCCGCGATCGCCGCGGCGAGGATGTGCGAGAAGCTCGTCGCGAGGAACCACGCCCCCATGATCGTGCTCACCACCCGCACCGGCGAGAGCTTCGTCACCAGCGACAGCCCGACCGGCGAGAGGCAGAGCTCGCCCGTGGTCTGGAAGAGGTAGCCCCAGACGAGCCAGCTCATCGCGACCATGCCGTTCGAGTCGGCGGCCTTCGCGCCCATCCAGAAGCAGCCGAAGCCGAGGCCGAGCTGGACGAGGCCGAGCCCGAACTTGATGCCCGGGCTCGGGTCGCGGCGGCCGAGGGCGCCCCAGAGCCACGAGAAGACGGGCCCGAAGAGCAGGATGAAGATCGGGTTCGCGGCCTGGAAGACCGAGGCCTTCACCTCGTTGCCCGAGATCACGAGCCCGCTCGCCACGTCGCCGCCGTCGGCGGTGAAGGTGACCAGGCCGCTCGAGCGGATCTCGTCGTCGGGAAGCGGGGGCAGCGACTCGCCCGGGGCCATCCGGACCGCGGGCGGCGTCGCCTCGGCCACGTATTCGCGCCAGGCGCGCACGTACGGGTACACCGCATCCTTCTCGACGGGCTTCCCGTCGACGGTCACGCCCGCCGCGACGTCGGCCTCGGTCGCCTTGAACTCGAGCCGCACCCAGCCGTCCTTCGCGTCGGCGGCGGATTGCGCCGCCGAGATGTCCTCGAGCGTCCAGGTCCGGCCCGCGACCTCGACGCCGAGGAACTCCTGGGTGACCGCGACGTCGGAGTAGGCCTGCCCCTCGACGACCGCGACGCCGCCGGCCACGCGGTCGACGTTCCGGTCGGTGAAGTTGTTCACGCTCGACCCGCCCTGCTCGAAGAACGCCCAGAAGAGCATCGAGAAGAAGCAGAGGATCACGATCGCGAACATGCGGCCCCGCTCGAGCGACTCGGCGGCGAGGGCCGAGAGGATGATGCTGCCGAAGGCGACGATGCCGACCACGTAGAGGAGGAGCGAGGCGGCCGTGAACGCGAGCGACTCCGGGATCCACGCCGCCATCGAGTGCAGCGCCGAGGTGTCGAGCGTCAGCACCGGGCTGTCGCTGCCCGAGACGAGGTACGCGAACGGCACGATCGCCACCAGCGACGCGAGCAGGATCGGGATGACCATCCGCGCCGCGACGGGGTTTCCCGCGGCGTCGCGGGGACGGCCGAGGTCGCCGGGGATCCTTCCCTCGCCGAGCTTCACGAAGCTCACGAAGCCCGCGACCAGCAGGGCGATCGCGATCGGCAGGTTGAGCATCGTCTGCAGCAGGTCGCCCGCGGTCGACCAGAACATCGTCCCGACGCCCGCGAGGCTCGCCCCGAGGATCAGCATCCGGGCCAGTCCCGCCGGGGCCACGAACGTCGCCACGCCGAGGCCATCGATCTGGTCGTCGGTCTCGTCACGGACGCGCTC
>JBEIUL010000267.1:0-4219 GCA_040374395.1 Phycisphaeraceae bacterium | reverse complement strand
CCCGTGCATGCCGCCGCGGCGAGGTAGCCCGAGCGGCACGCCCCTTCCATCGTGGCGGGCCAGCCGGTCGCGGTCCAGTCGCCGGCGAGGAAGAGGTTCCGCACGCCGCCGCGGGCGTCGGGGGCGGCCCGCGGGCGGAACGCGTCGATGCCGGGCTCGACCGCGAAGGTGGCCCGCACCTCCTTCACGCTGCGGGCCTCGACCGGCTCGAGGCCGCGCGAGCGCGGCGACGCCCAGTGCAGGTCGGCGACGGTGCGGCGGACGATCTCGTCCTCGGGCAGCGCGAGCCACCCGTCGGCCCCCGAGATCACCGCGTGCACGTGGTGCAGGCCGTCGACGGTGCCCTTCGCGAAGAACCACTGGGTCGCGCGGCCGGGCAGGACGAGGTGCGGCGTGTCGAGCACGCGCTCGGCGAAGAAGAGGTGCACCCCGATGATCGGGCTCGGGCGGATCCGGTCGAGCTGCCGCAGCCGATGGTCGGCGGCCTTGAGCGTGTCCGAGGCGAGCCGGTCGAGGCGATCGGCGGGCACCGCCGAGATCGTCGCCGCGGCCTCGACGAACCCCTCGTCGGTGACCACGCCCGAGATGCGGCCGCCGGCGGCGGCACCGTCGAAGGCGAGGGCCTTCGCGCTCGTCCCGAGCCGGATCTCGCCGCCCGCATCGGCCACGATCGCCTCGGCCCGGTCGTACAGCTCGACGAGCGGCACGGTCGAGAGGCCCATCACCGGGCTGAACGGGTTCCCGAGGAAGCCCTCCTGGAAGACCTGGATCGCGTACGCCGCCTCGCACCGCACGCTCGGCAGGTTGCACGCGCTCACCACCACCGGTTCCCAGAAGAGCTCGCGCACGCGGGCCGGCTGCCGGGTCTCGTCGAGGAACTCGCCGAAGTTCCGCCCGCGCCACCGCTCGCGGCCGGCGAGGCCCATCCGCAGGAGGGCGACGTTCGCCCGCAGGATCGCGATCCGCTCGCCCCAGGTGAGCAGCCGCATCGCGAGGCCCGACCGCGTGAAATGCAGCGGGGCCGGAAGCCGGCGACCCGCCCGCAGCCGGTCGGGCTCGCGCGGCGGATTCGCCCAGAACGTCGTGTCGTGCCACTCGATCCGGTCGAGGACGCCGAGCCGGTCGTAGAGGTCGAGCAGGTTCGTGCAGCAGCCCATGAGGACGTGCTGGCAGTTGTCGAGCGTGCGGCCCGAGCGGGGATCCCGGAACGAGGTCGCGCGGCCGCCGAGCCTCTTCCGCGTCTCGATCACGACGGGCCGGTCGCCCGCCTCCGCGACCCGCACCGCGGCGGCGAGGCCCGCGACGCCGCCGCCGACGATGGCGATCGTGCGCCTCATGCCCGCCGGGCCCGGAAGGCGATCGCCATCTTCCTCCACGCCGGCACCGCGATGCGACGGCCGGTCGCGGCCCGCCGGGGATCGGCGGCGATCCGCTCGAGCAGCTCGCGGTAGATCCCGGTCATCGCGACCAGCGTCGGGCGGCACGGCGGGTCGACCATCGCCTCGAGCGGCTCGCTCGAGCGGTAATGCTCGCGGGCCCGGTCGACCTGGCGCGCGAGGAACGCCCGGCACGCGGGCGGATCTCGCCACGCGAGAAGATCGCCCGGCGTCAGGCCCGCCGCGTGGTACTCCTCGAGCGGCAGGTAGCTGCGGCCGCGCCCGGCGTCCTCGCGCAGGTCGCGCAGGATGTTCGTGAGCTGGAACGCGATGCCGCGGTCGATCGCGAGGGGAATCGCCGCGGCGGCGATCGGCGTGCCGCCGGGCCCGCCCCAGATCCGCACGCAGACCACGCCGACGGTGCCCGCGACCCGGTAGCAGACGGTGCGCAGGTCGCTCCACGTGCGGCACCGGACCTCGCCGACGTCGGCGAGCTGTCCCTCGAGCATCTCGTGGAACTCGCGGGGCTCGAGCGGGTGGCGACGCGAGATCTCGGCGAGGGCGATCCAGATCGGGCCGGACGCGGCGGTTCCCGCGAGCGCCCCGTCGGTGCGGTCCCTGAACTCGGCGACGCTCCGTGCGAGCTCGTCCGGTCCTCCGGCCGCCCCGTCCACGAGGTCATCGGCCGCCCGCATCCACGCGTAGATCGCGTACAGCGCCGACCGCCTCGGCTCGGGCAGCATCCGCAGCCCCCACCAGAAGTTCCTCGCCTGCGTGCGGGTGATCTCGGCGCAGGCGGCGAACGCGGCGTCGGTGGCGCTCATGCCGCCTTGCCCTTCGGGACCAGTCCGCCGAACCTCTTGCCCCACCACGCCCGGGCGAGCAGGCCCGCCCGGGTCCACGCGGGAACCCGCGGCCGGTGCAGCACCGTCTCGCAGTTCCACGTCTCGATCTCGCGCAGCGTCGCCGCACCGCCGTGCAGGAAGAGCCAGACGATCGGCCGCGACGCCGGCGAGACCCGGGAGACGAGCGATTCGCCCGTCTCGAAGAGCGGCCAGGTGCGGTCGACGAGGGAACGCACGAGGCGGCGGCTCTCGCCGAGGAAGGTCCGGTCGCACGCGAAGCCCTGCCGCGCGGTGCGGAGGAAGCGATCCTCGAAGTCGGGGATCGCGTTGAGTTCCGCCGGCACGTAGATGCGGTTCCGCTCGAGAAGATCCCGCCGCAGGTCCTGCCAGTGGTTCGTGAGCTGGAGCCCGGTGCAGATCGCGTCGCTCGCCGCGAACGTGGCCGCGTCGCGGCCCTCGCCGAGCAGCATGAGCACGATGCGGCCGACCGGGTCGGCGCTCAGTCGGCAGTAGCCGAGCAACTCGTCCCAGGTCGCGTAGCGGTCCTTCCGCTGGTCGAGCTCGAACGCCGAGATGAGGTCGGCGAACGGCCCGATCGGCAGCGCGTGCCGGCGGATCGTCGGCGCGAGGGCGACGTACACCGGATGCCGCGGCTCGCCCGCGACGCACGCCGCGAGCCCGTCGCGCCACCACGCGAGGGCCTCGAGCGAGCGGTCGGTCGACCCGAGCTCGTCGCCGAGGTCGTCGGCCCACCGGCAGAAGGCGTAGACGGCCGCGAAATCCTCCCGCAGCGACGGCGGGACGAACATGCTGAGCACCGCGAAATTCTCGCGACGGGCCCGCGTCAGCCCGACGCACCAGGCCCGGGCGGTCGCCTCGTCGACCGCCTCGCGGGGCGAGCCCGGCCCGAACCGGGCCAGCGCGGCGGGGATGTCGGCGATCGGGTTCGTCATGCGGGCCGGAAAGCGTACCGCGGACCGGACGGTCCCGACGCGTCTGGTCCCCTATCATCCCGACCCTCCCCGATGAAGATCATCCTCGCCAATCCCCGCGGGTTCTGCGCCGGCGTCTACATGGCGATCGACGTGGTCGACCAGCTGCTCGACATCTGCCCCGACGAGCGGATCTCGGTCTACCACGAGATCGTGCACAACCGCCACGTCGTCTAGCGGTTCCGGGCGCGCGGCGTCACCTTCGTCGAGGACCTCGACGAGGTGCCGGACGGCACCATCGTCGTCTTCAGCGCCCACGGGGTCAGCCCCGAGATCCGGGCCCACGCCCGCCGCAAGAACCTGATGGCGATCGACGCGACCTGCCCGCTGGTGACCAAGGTCCACGCCGAGGCGATCCGGTACGCCCGCAAGGGCTTCCAGATCCTGCTGATCGGGCACGTGAACCACCAGGAGGTCGTCGGCACCCGCGGCGAGGCGCCCGAGGCGATCCAGGTCGTCGAGAAGGTCGACGACATCCCGAGGCTCACGATCCACGACCCGGACCGGCTCGTGTACCTGACCCAGACCACGCTCTCGCTCGACGACGCGTCGGCGATCATCGACGCGCTCAAGGCGAGGTTCCCGAACATCAAGGAACCGCCGGGCGGCGACATCTGCTACGCGACCACGAACCGCCAGCACGCGGTGAAGGCGATCGCCCCGCAGGTCGACCTGGTGCTCGTGGTCGGCAGCCGCAACAGCTCGAACTCGGTGCGGCTCACCGAGATCTCCGAGAACCGCGGCACGCCGGCCCGACTCGTCGACGACCGGAGCGAACTGAGGCCCGAGTGGTTCGAGGGCGTGAAGGCGGTGCTGGTGACCGCCGGGGCGAGCGCCCCCGAGGACCTCGTGAAGGACCTCGTCCTCGAGCTCGTGAACCGCTTCGGGGCCGAGGTCGAGCAGCACGACATCCACCGCGAGGAGGTCGAGTTCGGCCTGCCCGGCACGCTGAAGACCCTCATGCGCGGCAAGGGCATCGACCCCGAGGGCCGGCGGATCCGCATGG
>JBEIUL010000019.1:0-13515 GCA_040374395.1 Phycisphaeraceae bacterium | reverse complement strand
TGGTCATCATCGGCGCGCTGTACTGGAGACAGAGGCTGTTCGACGACCGCGTCGAGATCCAGTTCGGGAAGGCCGATGCGGCGGCGAACTTCGCGTTCGTGAACGGCGCCGGCGACTTCCTGAGCAACTACGGCGGCTACGTCGCGGGCATCGCGCAGTTCATCCCGAACTGGGGCGATCCGGCGACGGGCCTCGAGCTTGCCGTCCGTCCGGCCGACGGGTTCCGCTGGCAGGCCGCGTGGTACGACGGCTCGACGAACGCGTGGGATCCCGCGACCGGCCAGAACGGCCCGCGAACGGGGCCGCGCGGCCCCGCGACGTACTTTGACGATCCCGGGGCGGCGCTCGTCATGACCGAGATCCAGCTTGAGTGGTCGCTCGGCGGCGGCCGCGACGGCCTCGTGAAGGGCGGGGGCTGGGTGCACCTCGGCGAGACGGGCTACTCGGGGCCGATCGATCCCGCGACGGGCCTGCTGGTCAACACGGTCGTCGATGACGCGTACGGCTTCTACGCGACCGCGCTCCAGACGGTCTGGGCCGCGGGCGACGACGGCCCGAAGATCGACGTGTTCGGCGCGATCTCGTGGAGCGATCCGAGCCGGAATCCCGTCGAGTGGGGCTTCAACGCCGGCCTCACGGCCCGCGGACTGATTCCCGGCCGGCCGGCCGACTCGATCGGGCTCATGGCCTCGCCGACGCTCTTCACCGATGCGACGGGCATCTCGCCGCTCGGCACCGCCTACGGTCTGCCCGGCGGGACCGGAGGTTCGGAGATCAACGTCGAGGCGTACTGGCGGATTGAACTCACGCCGTGGTGCGCGATCCAGCCCGACGTCCAGTGGATTCGAACGCCGAGCGGCACGCTCGACGACGCCGTGGTTGGCACCCTTCGAGTCGAGGTCGCGTTCTGACCGAACTCACCGGCCGTCAGCGGACGAGCTTCTGAGCCTTCGGGCGAAGCATCGCGTCAAGCGAGCGGGGCTGGGCCTCGACGGTCGGCTGAGGGCGCAACATCACGACCGGGGCCGTCGGCACACGACGCTGCATCGAGGTCGCCTGGAGCGACTGGTTCGCGAGGGCCCCGAGATCCTCGTGGCTGGCCCGGGCCGCCCAGTGAACGAGGGCCGCCGGAAGGGTGGCGATCCTTCCCGAGTCGCGATCGATCAGGATCTGCAGCAGCACCGCGTTCGTGATGTCGGCGTTGCTGCGGCTGTCGGTCACCTCGACGCGGCGACCCGCGAGGACGAGGTCGAGAACCTCCTGCTGCGTCACGTGCCGGCTGCGGCTGGTGTCGTAGAGGCGACGATTCGGGTACTTGCGGATCCGCACCGGATCGTGCGAGCCGTTGCGAGCCGGCTGCGCATCGTTCGACTGGGAGGAACCGTTCGACTCGGGGTGACCGGAGTGGATCATCGCTGGCCTCTCATCCCGGACTGGCCGGGCTGGACGTCGTCTCGCGACCGCAACATCCGGTACTTCCGGACCAGGCGGTCAAGAGACTTCGCGTCTGCCGTCATCCCGATTCGGTCCCGAACGGTCTTCCCCCCGCAATTCCCGCGGGGCCGTCAAAAGTGGCCCTCACGGCCCGGAAACCGCGTTCACCCGATCGAACATCGGGGAATTCAGGGGGCCTTCGCGGCGGCGGCCGGCCGAACCGAGGCGTACACGAGATGCTCGTACCGCTTCCCGGCCGCGACGAGCTCGACGGGGAACGCGAGCAGGCCCTCGAAGCCGGGCCGCGGCGTCACGGCGACCGTGAGCAGCACGCTCGAGCCGTCGGCCTTCTGCCCCTCGAGCCGCACCGTCGCGTCGGGAGAGAGCGAGCGGACCCCGGTCACCCGCTGGTCTCCCATGTTCTTGATCTCGAGCTCGAACGTGCCGCTGCCGCCCGGCGCGATGCGGCCCGCGCTGGAACGGAACTCGGCGACCTTGAACGGCGGATCGATGCGGGTCGTCTCGTGCCGCACGCGAAGGTCGACGAGCGGGCAATCGCCGCGATCGGTCTCGACGATCACGTACTTCGGAACGCGGAAGCCCGGGGCGGTGAAGTCGTAGGCGAGGCGGCACGACGCCCGCGGCGCGGCGCCCGGATCGCCGCCGACGAAGACCGGCGGCTTCCCGTCGACCGCGATCACGCGGAATGGCTGGCCGTCCTGGGCGCCGATCTCGAACGAGCCCTTCATCCGCTCGGGAGCGAGCGCGTCGATGTACGCGGGCGTCGCCCGGATCGGCAATGCCGTCTCGCACTCGATCGAGACCATCAGCACCTGCCGCAGGCCCTCGAAGGCGAGCTGGATGTTCGCGCTGCGCTTCCCGACGCTCTTGGCGGTCTTCATCGACATCGGCATCTCGAGCATGCCGCGGGCGGGAATCACCTTGCCCTCCATGTCGATCGTCGTGCACTGGCAGCTCGGGACCGCCTTGATGATCCGAACCGGATGGTCGAGCGGGTTGAGCAGCTTGAACGTCGCCTCGACCTTCGTCTCGGGCCGGACCACGCCGAAGTTGACACCGGGCGGATCGGCGAGGATCGGTCCGCTCGCGGGCGGAGCGACCGCCGGGCGGTTCGGGGCCGACGGGGCCTGGGCTTCGGCGGGCCTGACCGAGACGGCGGCCAGCAGGGCGGCGAGGACGTTCGCGGTGATTCGGGCCATGGCGGGAACGATAGGGCCCCGTCGGGCCGATTCCGGCACCCCGACGGCGATATCCTCGCCGCCATGCGAGCGATCGTGATCGAACGGCAGGGGGCCCCGGTGGCTCCGAACGTCCGCCTCGTGGCCGATTTTCCCGATCCCGAGCCCGGACCCGGCGAGGCCGTGGTGCGGACCGAGGCGGCGGCCCTGAACCACCTCGACCTCTGGGTCGGCATGGGCCTGCCCGGGGTCGATCCGACCTACCCCAAGATCAGCGGTTCCGATGGTTGCGGCCGGATCGAGAAGGTCGGCCCCGGGGTCGACGCCGCGTGGATCGGCCGGCGGGTGCTGCTGAACGCGGCCGTGCCCCAGCCGGACGCGGCCCATCCCGATCGCGATCCCGCCCCGCCCGACATCGTGATGATCGGCGAGCACGTGCATGGTTGCCTGGCCGAACGCTTCAAGGCGCCGGTCGCGAACCTCCTGCCGGTCGGCGACGCCGACCCGGTCGAGGCCGCGGCCTTCGGTCTCGTGCACCTCACCGCGTGGCGGATGATGGTCACGCGGGGCGGCCTGAAGGCCGGGCAGTCGGTGCTGATCACCGGGATCGGCGGGGGGGTTGCCCTCGCGGCCCTCTCGATCGCCCGGCATCTCGGATGCATGACGATCGTCACCAGCCGTCACGCCGCGAAGCTCGAGCGTGCGAAGCAGCTCGGCGCCGATGTCGCCATCCTCGATGACGGCGGCGACTGGTCGCGCGAGGTCCGCAAGGCGACCGGCCGCCGCGGGGTCGACCTGTGCGTCGACAGCGTCGGCAAGGCGGTGCATCTGGCGTGCATCAAGAGCCTCGCCCGCGGCGGGACGTTCGCGACCTGCGGCTGCACGAGCGGCCCCGACGCGACGACCGACCTGACCCGCGTCTTCTGGAACCAGCTCTCGATCGTGGGCTCGACCATGGGCGACATGGACGAGTTCCGGGAAGTGGTCAGCTTCTTCCGGCGGGGCTTCCTGAAGCCAACCATCGACCGAACGTTCCGGCCCGAGCAGGCCCGGGAGGCGTACGCCCGGCTCGAGGCGGGGGAGCAGTTCGGGAAGATCGCGATCGACTGGCGGGCCTGACCCGCCCGGCCCGGAAAGCGGGAAATCGGTCGGGAAGTGTCAGTTTTCGGAAGGGGACCGGTATACTTCGCCGGTCCGAAGGAGCCCCTCCGCGATGCCTCAAGAGACTCAACGAGAGGAAGAAGTGGTCCCGCCGTCCCCGTCCCCGGATTCGGGCGGATCGAAGCCGGCGGTCGCGACCCGCCCGGCCCCGGCCCGGCCTGCTCCCAAGCCGACGGTCCCGTCGGGCTGGAAGGTGCTGCTCCACAACGACGACGTCAACGAGATGGGGTACGTGGTCGACACGGTCTCGCGGATCGCCCGCCTGAACCTCCCGGCGGCCACCCGTTGCATGGTCGAGGCTCACCGGAAGGGGGTCTCGCTCGTGACCGTCACCCACCGAGAACGCGCCGAGTTCCTCGAGGAGCAGTTCCGCTCCTGCCGGCTGATCGTGACCATCGAGCCAGAGGCCTGAGGTCCCGTAAGCCGGACCCGGCGGTCAAGATTGTCGTCAACGTGTCCACCGTCCCCGCCGGACGCGGTCGAAATCCCATTCCGCGGAATCCCTTGAACGGATCCAAAAACCCCCCTTTGGGGTGGACCTCGTTCATCCCGGGTGTACATTCGGATAAGTCTGCGGGTTGTCGCGCGCCGGCATCGTCGCCGTCCGCGCAGGCCGCAGCAAGAGAACGACCCGCACGAACGTAAGTGCGGGGAATACAGGAGGTTCTTCGTCATGCACAAGAGCGTTTTCGTCATGAGCGCCGCGGCTCTCGGCGTCACCGGCGCGGTCTTCGCGCAGTGCGGCAATTCGCCCACACTGCCGGTGATCCCGCAGAACGATGCGGCCAACTGCGGTCCGCAGGACCCGGTCGATCCCAACGGCGGCTGCAACTTCTCGTCGACCGTCCCGGTTCCGTTCCAGGAGCTCGGCACGATCGGCAACGGTGCGGTCGTCCGCGTCGACGGCACCATCGGCACCTTCACCCCGACCGGCGGCACCTCGCAGTCGAGCCGTGACCTTGACTGGTTCAAGTTCACCATCGCGAACAACTCGCTGGTGTCGCTCGACCTCGGCAACTTCACCCTGAACAACACCGTGCTGTTCCTCCTCGAGTGGAACACCGACTGCAACGACTACGTGCAGCTCTACGGCGTCCAGGGCTCGGGCACCTGCCAGTCGGCGGACTTCGCCCTCGAGGCCGGCACCTACGTCATCATCGCGACGACGCCGTTCGAGACGGATCCGCTCAACCCGGTCTACTCGTGCAACGACTACTCGCTGACCGTCGAGGTCCAGCCGTCGCCGTACGCGTCGTGCAACTCGGGCGCGGCCGCCTGCGACGTCGTGCACCCGACCCCGGGCTGCAACGACTTCGCCTGCTGCAACACGATCTGCGCGACCGACCCGCTCTGCTGCGACATCGCGTGGGACGCGAACTGCGTGCAGTACGCGGTCGACCTGTGCGGTTACTTCATCTACAACTGCACGGCTCCGCAGTTCTCCAACGACTGCCTCACCTCGCCGAGCCAGAAGTCGGTGGGTGACACCTTCGCGGCGACCAACCTCAACGCGAACACCGACGGCCCCGGCAACAGCCCCTGCGCCTCGAAGATGGGCCACGACCTGTGGTACACCGTCAAGGCCCCGGGCAACGGCGCCCTCACCTTCAACGCCTGCGCGACCGACTTCGACAGCGTGATCGAGGTCTACGCGATCGGCGACCAGCCCGTCATCGCCGACCCCCAGACGCTGCTCGATTACTACATCGGCTGCGTCGATGACTCGTGCGGCACGACCGGCGGTCCCGAGACCGTGACCATCGTCGACGCCATCGAGGACGAGTACTACCTCTTCCGCGTCGGCGGCTGGCGTGAGGCGACCGATCCGCCCGCGGCGGGCGCGATGGGCAACATCGGCGTCTCGATCAGCTTCTCGTACGTGGTGTACACCACCGGTCCGCAGAAGTATCTCGTCTCGTCGGCCGGTGCCAACACCAACCTCGGCCTCTCGAGCGGTGCCATCTCGGCCAGCGCCCCGCAGCGGTGGCTCGCCACCCCGTGGGTTGTCCCGGCTCCTCCGGCGGGCAACAACAAGTGGCGGATC
This sequence comes from Phycisphaeraceae bacterium, assembly GCA_040374395.1. Classification (GTDB taxonomy): domain Bacteria; phylum Planctomycetota; class Phycisphaerae; order Phycisphaerales; family SM1A02; genus JBEIUL01. Next base: position 7,677 of record JBEIUL010000019.1, on the reverse strand, counting down.
CGTGAGATCACCCCGGCTGGCTTCACCCCGGCCGGCAACACCAACACCAACCTCAACTACATCATCTGGAACCGAACCGGCTTCAACAAGCCCGTCAACGGGGACCAGGTCGTGGCGGGCTTCGTGCCCTTCCCGACCCCCTTCGACGACGCCCTCGACAGCGCCGATAACGCGTCGCACCCGATCGCGGTCGACTTCGAGCTGAACCCGGGCAACTACTACCTGACGGTGTACGCGAGTGATCCGGCGAACCCGGCGATCTTCTCGAACTTCGCCTGGTTCATCTACGCTCCGGGCGCCATCGCGATGACCGATGCGCAGGGCGCGTTCGGTTGGCGGTCGGTGACCTTCCCGACCGGTGGCTTCCTCCGCTACACCCTGGCCGGCTACACCGTCCAGGCGGGCGACGACGCCAACGACCTGTACGGCGTGAAGTTCACCGTCCTCGGCGAGCCCACGGGCAGCACCGGTACCCCCGGTGACCTCAACGGCGACGGCATCGTCAACGCCGCCGACCTCGCGATCCTGCTCGGTGCCTGGGGCACCTCGGGCCCCGGCGATTTCAACGGCGACGGCATCGTCAACGCCGCCGACCTCGCCACCCTCCTCGGCTACTGGACCTGATCCAGCGGCCTGAAGAGGAAACCCTCCTGTAGGTTCGACCCCCCCGGTCACGAGACCGGGGGGGTTTTCCATTTCCGGGGGGAGAGGGACGGTCCGCGTACACTTCGTCCCTTCCGACCGGCCCCGGACCGCAACCGGGCGGTCGGTTTCCCCAAGAAACGGGTTCTACGGACCATTCCCAACCGTGCGCACCGTCTTCGGCATCCTCATCGGCCTGCTGGTCCTCGTCCTCGTCGCGGCGGTCATCGCGGGCCCCGAGATGGCCCGCGTGATGCCCTCGTGGGGGGGCGAGAAGGATGGCGGCACCGAGGTCCGCAGCGAGCCGGCCGCGGTCGGGATGCTCATCGAGACGGTCTCGGCCCCGGGCGAGATCGTGCCGAACCTGAAGGTCGAGATCTCGGCCGAGGTCTCGGCCCGGATCATGGAGCTGCCGTTCCGCGAGGGCGACCGGGTCAAGAAGGGCGACGTGGTCGTCCGCCTCGACGACCGTGATTTCAAGGCCGCCCTCGAGAGTTCCAAGGCCCGCCGCGACGCCGAGCGGTTCCGGCTCGAGGCCGAGCGGTCGCGGATCGCGGGGCCGGAGAGCGCACTCGCGAACGCCCGGACGACCCTCGAGCGGCAGCGGAAGCTTTTCGAGACCGGAGACGTGCCGCGGCAGGCGTTCGACGATGCCGAGACCCGGGTTCGCGATCTCGAGGCGTCGGTCTCGGCCAGCCGTCATGCGATCTCGGTGATCGAGAGTTCGTTGGCCGCCGCCGAGGCCGACATCGCCCAGTCCCAGGAGGCCCTCGGTCGCACGGTCATCGCGTCGCCGATGGACGGCATGCTCACCCAGCTCAACGCCGAGGTCGGCGAGCTGGTCGTGGTCGGCACCATGAACAACGCGGGCACGGTGATCCTGACCGTCGGCGACCTCTCGAAGGTCAAGCTGAACGCCGAGATGAACGAGGCCGACATCGCCCGGGTGGTCCGCGACCAGAAGGCCGAGATCCGCATCAATGCCTACAAGGACGGGGTCTTCCCGGGCCGCGTGCGGCAGGTCGCGCTGCAGCGGACCCAGCAGCTCGACGGTACCGGCTTCTTCAAGGTCGAGGTCGACGTGCTGCCTCCCGAGGACGGGTCGACGCGGCAGATTCTCTCGGGCCTCGCGGCGAACGTCGACATCGAGATCGAGGCCCACGAGGGCCTGAAGGTCCCGAGCCAGGCGATCCTCGACGCCCCCGTCGACGAGCTGCCCGAGTCGATCCGCACCGGCAGCCCGCTCGTCGACCGCACCCGGCGCACCGCGACGGTCGTCTATCGCATGAGGGACGGCAAGGCGGTGGTGACGCCGGTCAGGACCGGTCCGAGCAGCCTCGCCGAGACGCTCGTCGTCGCCGGGCTCGAGCCGGGGGACGAGGTCATCACGGGCCCGTACAAGGTGCTCGAGAAGCTCAAGGACGGCGAGAGCGTTCGCAAGGAATCGCCGAAGGCCGAGGCCGGCGGCGACGGCGCGGCGGGCGATGCCCCGGCGCCGGCGAAGGTCGGCTGAGCCCTCCCATGCTGATCGCGCTCCGCGACATCACCAAGGTCTACCGGGTGGGCGTCGAGGAGGTCCACGCCCTGCGGGGCGTCTCGCTCTCGATCGGATCGAACGAGATGGTCGCGATCATGGGCTCGTCGGGCAGCGGCAAGAGCACGCTCATGAACGTGCTCGGCTGCCTCGACCGGCCGACCGGAGGCGACTACCTGCTCGACGGCCGCACGGTGAGCGCGATGGGTGCGGGCGAGCTGGCCGCGGTCCGCAACGAGAAGATCGGCTTCGTGTTCCAGAGTTTCGAGCTGCTGCCGCGGCAGACCGCCCTGCAGAACGTCGAGCTGCCGCTGATCTACGCCCGAGGCGCCGGTTGGGGCCGGTCGCGGCGGCGGCGGGCGCTCGAGGCTCTCGAGCGCGTCGGTCTCGCGAACCGCGTGACGCACCGGCCGAACCAGCTGTCGGGCGGCCAGCGGCAGCGGGTGGCGATCGCCCGGGCGATCCTGAACCGGCCGGCCATTCTTCTCGCCGACGAGCCGACCGGGAACCTCGACAGCGCGACGACGGCCGAGATCCTCGGGCTCTTCCGACAGCTGCATCGCGAGGGGCAGACCATCATCATCGTCACGCACGAGGACGAAGTGGCCGCCCACTGCCAGCGGATCGTCCGGTTGCGGGACGGACGGATCCTGAGCGACCTGCCGGTGCGCGAGGACTCCGCGGGCCGTCTCGTCGACGAGGTCGAGGCCCGCCTCGCCGCGACCGCCGCGGCCAAGGCGGCCGCATGCTGAACCCGATCTTCTGGATCCAGGCGATCGGGCTCGCCCTGAGCCAGATCTGGGCGAACAAGACGCGCTCGTTCCTCACGACGCTGGGGATCATCGTCGGCGTCGCGAGCGTGACGGCGGTGATCGCGGCCCTCATCGGGCTGAAGACGAAGGTCCTGACCGAGTTCGAGAGCTTCGGGGCGAACCGGGTGTTCGTCTTCCCGTCGCGGCCGAACAACGCCCCACGGAATCTCTACCCGTGGGAGCGGATCCGCCTGACCTCGACCGACGTCACGGCGATCGCCGAGAACTGCCCGTCGCTGCGGGCGATCACGCCGGTGACCGAGATCGGCCTCAGCGTCGAGAGCAATCGCGAGCGGCTCGAGACGGTGAACGCGGTCGGCATCTGGCCCGACTGGCACGAGGTCGAGCGGCGGGCGGTGATCGCGGGGCGGCCCTTCTCGAAGGTCGACATCGACAACGCCCGGCAGGTCTGCCTCGTGAACGAGTCGGCGGTGGCCGAGCTCGGGCTGCCGAACGACCCGACCGGCGAGCACCTGCTGCTCGGGGGCCGGCGCTTCCTGGTGGTCGGCATGGTCGAGACGCTGCAGGCCTCGATCTTCGGGCGTTCCGTGCAGCAGAGCGAGATCTTCATCCCGTTCTCGCTCGCCGAGAAGCTGCAGGAGCGGAACTTTTTCATGCGGATCACCGCCCTGACCCGCAGCCCCGAGCTCGCCGACGAGGCGAAGAGCGAGATCCGCTACACCCTGCGGCGCACCCGCGGGCTCGAGGCGGGTGAGCCCGACACCTTCCAGATCGAGGCGATCGACCAGTACATCACGCAGTTCAAGGCCCTCGCCGCGGGTATCACCGCGATCGCGGGCGGCATCGTGGGCATCAGCCTGCTCGTCGGCGGGATCGGCATCATGAACATCATGCTGGTGTCGGTGTCCGAGCGGACCCGCGAGATCGGCCTGCGGAAGGCGGTGGGGGCGACGCCGGCGGCGATCCTCATGCAGTTCCTGCTCGAGGCGGTCACGCTCTGCCTCGTCGGCGGCTTCATCGGCGTGGCGATCGGGCAGCTCTTTGCCTTCGCCCTCGCGAAGCTGCCGCAGGCCCAGCTCGAGCAGGCCGAGGTGCCGCCGTGGGCGGTGCTCATGTCCTTCGCGTTCTGCGCCGTGGTGGGCGTGGTGTTCGGCATGTTCCCGGCCATCAAGGCCTCACGGCTCGACCCGATCGACGCCCTTCGTCATGAGTGACGCATGAGTGACGCGACTCGATCCATCCGCCTGCCGCTTGCCGCGACCGTCGCGGCGGCCCTGCTCGCGTCGGCGTGCCAGGTCGGGATCCTCGACAACCGCGACGACACGTGGCGGGCGCCGCCCGAGAAGCTGAAGGAGGTCAGCGGGCAGGACCTCGTCGGCCGCAGCGCGAAGCCGCCGGTCTCGCCCGAGGAGGCGACCCGCGAGGCGCTGGAAGGCAAGAGCCGCCTCGCCGAGTACGACGCGATGCAGGACCTCTCGCTCGCCGAGGTGCGGGCGGCGACGCTCGAGAACAACCTCGAGCTGCGGACGCTGCTCTACGACCCGGCGATCGCCGGGAAGACGCTCGACGCCGAGCGGGCGAAGTTCGAGATGTCGCTGTACGGGAACTACACCAACTCCGGCAGCAACTTCCTGACCGACCTCGCCCTCGGCAACGCCGTCGACCAGAACAACGCGACCGCTGGCCTCGACATCCCGCTCGCGACGGGCGGCGACCTGAAGGCGTTCACGACGTTCCAGCAGTTCGCGAACGCGACGCCGGGGTTCCTGGCGCTCGACGGCGACTGGCAGGCGGGGCTCGGCTTCTCGATCAGCCAGCCGCTGCTGCGCGGGGCCGGCGTGACCGTGAACACCGCGAGCATCCGCGTCGCCGACTACCGCGGCCAGATCGCCAACGCCCGCACCAAGCTCGAGACGATCCGCATCCTCGCCCTCGCCGACAAGGCGTACTGGAACCTGTACGGCGCGTTCCGCGAGCTCGAGGTGCGCAAGGCCCAGTACGACCTCGCGGTCTCGGTGCGCGACCAGGCCAAGCGGCGGGTCGACCAGGGCCAGGCCGCCGAGATCGAGGTGATCCGGGCGGAGAGCGGCATCGGCCAGCGGATCGAGGGCATCATCGTCGCCGACGCGAACCTGCGCGACCGCGTCCGCGAGCTCAAGCGGATCATGAACCGGAAGGACCTGCCGCTCGAGAGCCGGACCATGTTCACGCCGGTCACGCCGCCGAACCCGCTCGGACTCGAGCTCGATCCGTCGAAGCTCGCCGACGAGGCGGTCGCGAACCGCATGGAGATGCTCGAGCTCGAGCTGCAGCTCGCGATCGACGCGACGAACCTCGACGTGGCCCGCAACGACACGCTGCCGCTCTTCGCGGTCGACTTCTCGTACTCGCCGCTCGGGGCGGGGAATTCGCTCGGCGATGCGTACTCCAGCATCGGGAACTGGGACCAGGACCAGTACTCGGTCGGCGTGAACGGCGAGATCCCGCTCGCGAACGACGTGGCGAAGAGCCGCCTCGGTCGGGCGGTGCTCGAGCGGGTGCAGCGTCTGGCCACCCGCGACCAGCGGCGGCTCGCGATCCGCGCCGAGACGTTCGCGGCGATCGACAAGCTGCGGGCGGCGTGGCTGCGGATCCTCGCCGCGCGGCTCGAGACGGTGCTTGCGGCCCGCACCCTCAAGGGCGAGGAGAGGCAGTTCGAGGTCGGACTCCGCACCAGCCAGGACGTGCTTGATGCCCAGGGCCGCCTCGCCGATGCCCAGAGCCGCGAGGTGCTGGCCCTGTCGCAGTACCAGATCGCGCTGATCGACATCGCCTTCGCGACCGGCACGCTGCTCGGTTCGGCGGGCGTCGAGTTCGCCCCGATCGACGTCGAGCAGCTCGGCAACCGCGAGACCGCCGGCGTCGAGGCGGCGGTCGAGGCGGGTCGGAACTGACGCCCATCGCGGCTCGATCGGGAACGCTTCCCCGTGGGAGCGGCGGTCGCACGCCGCCATCCTTCAGACTGCCTGAAGGGAGCCCACATGCCGAACATCCAGACCCACCACGTCTCCATCGTCGCCCTCGCCCTCGCCGCCGCCTCGGCGCCTTGGGTTGGGGCCCAGAATCAGACCGCGAACCAGACTCCGAACAAGACCCCGAGCCCGAATCAGGTTCCCCCGAAGGCCGGGAACGGGAACGGGAAGCTCGACGTGAACGCCATCGTCGACGGGCCGAAGATGGTCGCGTCGGCCGACTACCGGTCGCTGCGTTGGCTTCGGAAGCGCGAGATCTTCGACGACAACGGGAACAAGCTCGGCTCGGTGTCCGACTTCGTGCTCGACCGCAGCAACGGCGTGATCGACTTCGCGATCGTCCGGGTCGGCGTCGACGGGGTCGGGGTCCGGCTCGCGGGTCGTGAGGTCACCGTCCCGTACTCAGCGCTGCGCTGGGACGACCGGAACGACCGGTTTCTCATGGCCTCGACGCCGGATCGACTCGGGCAGATGCCGGTGTTCGACGAGGACGAGTGGGAAGACGGCGTTCCGGCCGCCGAGATCGGTGCGGCATCGCCCGAGTCGGGCACCGCGACGGAATCGGAGCCCGACGACCCGTACTTCACGGGCCTCGCCGGCGCGAAGCCGATCACCATCGAGGGCACGATCTCCGCGGTCGAGCGGGTGCGGCTGCGCCGGGTCAGCGATCGGATCGTGGTCACCGTCGAGGACGCCCAGGGCCTCGTGCGGCACGTGACGCTCGGCCCCGCGTGGTTCGTGAACGCCTCGGCGGTCACCCCGATGCGCGGCGACCGCGTGAAGATCGAGGCGCTCGAGTTGCCTCGCGATCCGGGCCACCTCGCGGTGGGCACGCGGATCGTGAAGGGCGGCGTCGAGCTTCGCCTCCGCGACGGCGAGGGGCGGCCGGGGTGGGCCCTGCGCCGCCATCGTCTCGGTCCGGCGGATACGAAAATCACGCCGGCGTGGCACGTGCTGGGCAGCTCGCTCATCGATCGTCCGCTGGCGTGCCGCGGCAAGGACTGCGGCGAGGTCGACGACCTGGTGGTCGAGCGGGTGTCGGGAACCGTCGCGTTCGTCTCGGTCGACCCGAACGAGAACTTCTTCGGCATCGCCGACGTGAAACGGCTAATGCCGTGGTCGGTCGCGGTCATCGGCAAGAAGGGCGAGATCCCGCTCGACGCGTCGCGGGAGATGGTCCTCGGCAGCCCGCGCACGCCGGGCGAGGCGACGAACCTGAACTCCGGCCCGTCCGCGGAACGGGTCTGGTCGCTCTACGAGGTCTCGCGGCCCGAGTACCGCCTGCGACCGATCGAGCCGGTGGTGGCGGTCGGGGCCATCGACTCGTGGGCGGCCGGCGGCGACATCCTCGGGGCCATGGACCCGAAGTCGGAGCAGGCGTTCAGCGGCACGGTCGTGCGGTTCATCGACGTGACCTTCGCGAACGGCACGGCGAAGGCACGGGCGGTGGTGGTCCGGCGGGGCGACGGCGAGGAGACGATCCTGCTCGGGCCGATCACCTACCTCGAGCACCAGACCTTGCCGTTCGAGGCGGGCGACGCGGTGAGCGTCCGGGCGTGCAAGACCATGGTCGACGGGAAGCCCCACTGGCTCGCCCGCCAGGTCGACGGGAAGGACACCCGCGTGACCTTCATCGACGACGGGAAGAACCCGAGCTGGGATCCTCGCTGACCCACGACCGCCATCGCCGACCGGAGTGGACGGTTCCGGCCCGGGG
>JBEIUL010000408.1:0-2707 GCA_040374395.1 Phycisphaeraceae bacterium | reverse complement strand
GGGCGCATCGAGGGCGGGCGCGTCGCGTTCGGGCGTGTCGAGGGCGGGCACATCGCGGAGCGGCACGTCCGAGGGCGCCGCGTCGGGGCCTGCGTCGCTGGGCGGCACGCGGGGGCCGGATCCGGCGCCCGCGCCCGATCGGTGAGGTCGCCGGGGTTCGCCCGCTTCCCGGACGCGGGAGCGGATCACCCGATCGAGGGTTGACGGACGGAATCCTCGGGCTTGCCGCTTGGAGGAGGCGGATTCCGGACCTATCTTCCGGGCATGCCCTTCGTTTCGCCGTTTCGCGTCGCGTCGACCGCTGTCGCGTCGGTCCTCACCCTTGCCTTGTCCGGCTCCGCCGCCGGCGGATCCGATCGGGTGCTGCTCGTCCCGGATTACGGCCGCGACACCATCTGGGCGTTCAGCCCGGTCGACGGATCGTTGATCTCGGATGCCTACATCCCGAACAAGTTCCTGACCACCCAGGCCCAGTGCGCGATCGGCACGCCTTCGGGAACGATCCTGGTGAGCGACGAGGTGCGCGACCGCGTCATCGAGATCGACACCGACGGCGACCTCATCCGGGTCGTGATCGGGCCGGAAGACGGCCTCGACGCGCCGTACGGGATCAAGATCCGCGAGGGCCAGCTCTACGTCTGTTCCCGGGTCCAGCAGCGGATCTGGAAGGTGGATCTCGAGACCCGGGCCGTCTCGGTCTGGTGGAACGCGGCGGGCATCGCCGGCCCGCTGGACATCGTCTTCCGCGAGTCCGACGCGATCGTGACCGATGCCGACGGGCACGACCTCGAGCGGCTCTCGCTCGACGGCCAGTGGCTCGGGACCTGGGTCGACTCGAACGGCGTGACGACCTTCAATTTCCCGCTGCAGATCCAGCGGCTTTCGGGGGGCGACATCCTGTTCACCGGCGTCGTCGCGCCGCGGGGACTGTGGCGGTACGACGGCACGACCGCGGCGTTCGTCTCTTCGGTGCCGACGGGGCTCACTACGCCCATCGGCGTCTATCCACTCGAGAACGGCGAGTGGCTGTACACCGGCTTCAGCGGCACCAGCGCCCGGGTCCGTGCGGTGAATCCGAAGACGGGCAAGGAACGGGTCATCGTGACCACGACGGGCTCGGCCTTCCGGAGCATCGAGCCGTTCGATCCGGTGGTCATCAACCCGTGTCCCGGCGACGTCGACGGCAGCCGCCGGGTCGACGCGGCCGACCTGACGACGATGCTCGGGGCGTGGGGCCCGTGCCCGGACTGCCCCTCGGACATCGACGGCGACGGCGAGGTGGCGGCGTCCGACCTCACGGTGCTGCTCGGGGCGTGGGGGCCATGCCCGCTGCTCTGGGCGACCGAGCTTGAGTTCGCCCCCGACCCGTCGATCGTGACCGACGAGGCGCTGCGCTCGGCCATCGCGGCGACGGGCTGGCCGTGGCGGGTGCGCGACATCCAGAGCCAGATCGAGATGGTGCTCATCCCCGCGGGCACCTTCGACATGGGCTGCTCGCCCTCGGACGCGTGGGCGTGCTTGGGACACGAGTTTCCGGTCCACACCGTCACGATCTCGAAGCCCTTCTATCTCGGCCGGTACGAGGTGACGCAGGGGCAGTGGACCGCGGTGATGGGGGTCAATCCGTCCTTTCACGTTGTCCCCAACCAGTTTGTCCCGTCGAGTCAGGTTCCCTTCCGTCCGGTCGAATCGGTCTCGTGGGACCAAATCCAGCCGTTCCTTGCCGAGACGGATCTCCGGCTGCCGACCGAGGCGGAGTGGGAGTACGCGTACCGGGCGGGTACGCAGACGGCTTTCCACTCGTTCCCGGGGTATCCGAACGGGACGAACGACGACACGCTGTACGGGAACATCGCGTGGTTCGGGGGGTGCTGCCAGGAGGGTAACGGGGCGGACTTCACATGGCCGGTCGGCCTGAGAGCGGCGAACGGCTTCGGCCTGCACGACATGAGCGGGAACGTCTGGGAGTGGGTCAACGACTGGTACTCGCCGACCTACTACGCGTCCTCGCCGCTGATCGATCCGCCCGGGCCTCCGACGGGTCAGTGGCCGCCCGGTTCTCCCTATCCGTCCCACGTGCTCCGCGGCAACTCGTACTACTGGACTTCCCGCGACGGCCGAGCTTCGGCCCGAGGAGCCAACAACTCGGGCACGGGGAGTGATGGCTTCCGTGCCGCTCGAAATCCTTGAGAAGATCGGCGACCGAGGTCGCGGGGAGCGGGTCGGAGACCGAGGTCGCGGGGAGCGGGTCGGCGACCGAGGGGTGTGGTTCCCGGACGCGGTTGGCCGGCAGGGGCTGGGTCTGAGCGAGCCGAGCCCGGACCGCGTCAATCGCGGGGATTCCCGCTTGGAGAGGTCGGTTCCGGGGCGTACCTTCGGGAAATGAGTCCGTCGTTCCGTGTCCGTCGTGCGGTGGTCGCCTTGGGTCCGCTCGTGGTGTCCGGCCTCGCCGCCGCCGGCGGGGATCCGGCACCGGTGCTGCTGATCCCGGATTCCTTCCGAGAGAACATCTGGGCGTTCAGCCCGGTCGACGGGGCGCTGATCTCGAACAACTACGTTCCGAACAACGACCTCATGTCGCAGGCGATCTGCGCGATCGGTTCGCCGTCGGGCACGATCCTCGTGAGCGACGAGCTGCTCAACCGCGTGATCGAGATCACGCCGGCCGGCGAACTCGTCCGGATCGTGATCGGCCCGAAGGACGGGC
>JBEIUL010000063.1:0-8816 GCA_040374395.1 Phycisphaeraceae bacterium | reverse complement strand
CCTCTCGTCCATGACCGACCTCGTCGATCGCATCCCGCACCGGGATGCACGGACCGATCCGGCTCCGTGCACCCTGATCGACATTCCCCACGGACGAGTGGGGCACCGGCTGTCGCGCCTCCCGAGTTCGCTCCGCAAGCGGCTGTTGCGGCCGTGGTTCCGGTGGCGTTTCGCCGAGTTCGGCGAAGGCTCGGACGTGGGGCGGCGGTGCGAGATCACCAACCCCGGCTCGATCGCGATCGGACGGAACGTGCAGGTCCAGCGGAACGCCCGCATCGAGGCCCACGACCTCCGCGACGACCGGATCCGGATCCGCATCGGCGACGGCTCGATCATCGCGCCGTACGTGCACATCGGCGCCGTCGAGAGCGTGACCATCGGGCGGAACTGCGGCATCGCGCCGTTCACCTGGATCACCGACCACGACCACGACACGACCGATCCCACCCAGCCGGTCGTCACGCAGCGGCGGGTGCTGGCGGCCCCGACCGTCATCGAGGACGGCGTCTACATCGGCGAGCGGGTCGCGATCCTCCGTGGCGTGCGGATCGGGACGTGCAGCATCGTGGGCACGAACAGCGTCGTGACCCGCGACGTGCCCCCGTACGCGATCGTCGTCGGCATCCCGGCCCGGGTCATCAAGATCTGGGATCCGGCGACCCGCACGTGGAGCCGCGTCGACGGCTGAATCGATGGCCGCAGTTCGGTGATCGGGCCTCGGGTACTCGCCCCGGAACGGCGGCGATCCGGCACGAAGCCGCCCTTCGAGGTTGCCCGCGGGCGATCATCCCGGCTCACCCGAGCCGAGGAACCATCGCCATGTCGCACCAGCAACACGCCACCATCGACCGCATCTTCGCCCATCCGACGCCGCACAACATCCACTGGCACGACGTCGTGAAGCTGTTCGGGGATCTCGGCGGAACGACCGACGAGACCCGCAAGGAGCACCTGAAGGTCCACCTCGCGGGCAAGGAGATGACCTTCCAGATCCCGCACTCCGGCGGGCATGTCCTGTCCGATGACCACCAGATCGGGGCGATCCGGCGGTTCCTGAAGGAGTGCGGTTTCGGGCCGAAGGCCTGAGCCGGCTCAGGCCGCGGGGGCAGTTCCCGCCACGCGGACGATCCCCGCGGCGATCCGCTCGCCCACCAGCTGCTCCTCGTCGATGACGGGGTCGGCCCCGGCCTGGGCGATCGCCGCCGCCGCGAGGTGGTAGCGGGCCCGCGCGAGGATCGCGAGGTCCGGCGCCGCCAGCCTCGAGAGTTCCGCGACCTGCCGGGTGACCTCGTGGTCGGAGACGGTGATCGCGAGGGCTCTCGCCCCGCGCAGCCCCGCATGCTCGAGCACGTCCGCCCGGGTCGCGTCGCCGAGTTCGGCCGCGAATCCGCGCGAGCGGGCGAGGCTCACGAGCGAGGGGTTGGCGTCGATGACCAGCGTGCGGGCGAGCAGGTCGGGGGGAAGGCGTTCGACGGCGACCTGGCCGGCCGGTCCGAAACCGACGACGAGGACCTGCGGCGAGCGGTCCGCGACCGGGCTCGCCGCCGGTGCCTTCGATCCGCCCGTGGCGAGGCGGCCCGCAAGGGCGACCGCGGGCGGCGCGAGCGCGAGGCTGACGATCGTCGCGGTCACGATGAGCGAGAAAACCTGCGGGTCGAGCGAGCCCGCGGCCCGGGCCGACTGGGCGAGGACGAAGCTGAACTCGCCGACCTGGGCGAGGCAGAGGCCCGCGGCGATGGCGACTCCCGGGGCGAAGCCGAGGATGCGGGCGATGCCGAAGACGATCGCCGCCTTCCCGAGCACGACCAGGGCGGTGATGCCGATCGACGGCCCGAGATTCGCCGCGACCCAGGCGGGATCGCCCGAGAGGCCGATCGCCGCGAAGAAGACGGTGAGCAGCAGCGTGCGGAGCGGCGCGACCTCCGACCGGACGACCGTCGCGAACGGCGAGCCCCCGAGCAGCGCCCCCGCGAGGAACGCCCCGAGCGCCGCCGGAAGCCCCACCGCCTCGGCGGCGAGGGCGCTGCCGAGGGCGCAGGTCGCGGCGAACACGGCGACGAGCTCGCGGTTGCGGCTGACGCCGGGCTGGCGGAAGAAGCGGGGCACCACGAAGCGCACCAGCAGAAGGAAGGCGAACGCAAGCCCGCCGCCGTAGAGGGCGGTTTTCCCCGCGGCGGTCGTCGCGGCGGCGAGGCCGAGGTCGCCGGCGGCGATCGAGACCGCAAGCACCAGCGGCACCACGGCGAGATCCTGCGTCAGGAGCACGCCCATGGACAGCCGCCCGTGGGCCCGGTCGAGGGCCTGCCGCTCGGCGAGCAGCCGGGCGATCACCGCGGTGCTCGAGAGCGAGACGATCGCCCCGACCGCGAACGAGGTCGAGGCGGGAAGGCCCGCCAGCCGCGCGACCGCGAAACCCGCGACGGTGGTGAACGCGACCTGCAGCACGCCCGCGCCGAACGCCCGCGACCCGAGCCGCTTCAGGTGGTCGAGACTGAACTCGGTGCCGATCGAGAAGAGGAGCACCGCCGCGCCGAGATCGGCGAGCCCGTGCACGTCGCCGCCGCCGACCCACGCGAGCCCGTTCGGGCCGACGAGCGTTCCCGCGACGAGGTAGCCGAGGACCGCGCTCTGCCGGAACCGCTCGGCGAGGGCCCCGAGCGCGAGCGCCGCGCCGAGCAGGACGAGGACATCGACGAGGGTCTCGTGCACGGGACGCGGAGGCTAGCGTCTCGCCCGCGACCCCGATACCGGCGTCCGCCTCAACCCGTCCACGCCGTCAACACCATCGCCACGTCGGCCCCGTCGACCGTCCCGTTCCCGTCGAGGTCGGGCGAGGCCGTGCCCCAGCCGCTGAGCACCGCCCCGAGGTCGAGCGAGTCGACCCGCCCGTCGCCGTTCACGTCGGCGGGTCCGGCGGTCGCAAGCGGCACCGGGTCGAGGTAGTACTCCTGCGCCTTCTGCATCCAGAAGCCGCCGTCGGTCGGACCGGGCTCGGAAAGCGACGAGGGCGGGAGGTTCGTGGTGCTCGCCCCGACGCCCGCCCCGCAGAGGATCGCGGTCACGCCCGCGTCGCGGGCCGCGGTGACGTGCTCGCCCCAGGTCACGACCGGCCCGGCCGCCGACACCGAGGCGTCGCCGCCCGCGTTCGTCGCGAACCAGTCCCGCCGCGCGGTCGAGCCGGGCTCGAACGAGTCGCCGAAGAGGAAGGTCGTGGCGCTGTCCTCGTAGTGCGTGACCGTGTTGTCGAGGTCGGCGAACGGCTGGCCGTCCGTCGCGCGGACCGTCGTGGTCGCGTTCAACCGCCCGACCGGAACCTGCCACAGGATCACCGGCCGTCCCGAGGTCTCGTGCATCGCCTTCACGAAGCGGAGGTAGTTGTTCCAGTGGTCGGCGTGCCAGAACCACGGCCCGCTCGCGGGGTTCGTCGCGCACGACGGGTTCGCACCGACCGCGTCGAGCCCGTACTTGTCGATCGAGACGAAGTCGGCCTCGCCCTCGAGGACGCCCGCGTCGACGTACCACTGCGTGATTGCCCTCGCCTCGAGATCGAGCCGCGTCCGACCGTCGGCGATGCCGTAGGTGTCGGTGAGGCGGCAGATCCCGTTGCCGGGAATCGGCGTACCGGTGAAGCCGCCGGGCGGCGAGGCCCACAGGTTGAACTGCCAGCCGAACGAGCCGTTCGGCAGGTCGCGCCGCAGGATGTGGTTCACCGCCCGCACGAAGCCGCGGATCGTGTTCGGGAACGTCGGGTCCTGCGCGGTCAGGATCGGCCCGCCGTCGAAGCCGCTCGTGGCGTAGGCGACGTCGACCCGCGGCACGACCTGCGTCCCGTTCGGCGAGTACCCGGCCTGCGCGAAGTACCCGAGGCAGTCGGGCTCGAGGATGACCATCACCGGCCAGCCGTCGGCGGTCTCGTCGCGGACCACGTCGCAGAAGAGGTCGAGGTCCTTCCAGTAGCCGGCCATGTAGCTCGCGCTCTGGAGGTGCTCCGTGTTGGTCCACAGGCTCTCGCCGCCGTCGGGAACGTTGTAGAAGACGAAGCAGGGGATCATGCCCAGCCGCTTGCTTTCCTTGACGTAGCGGCGGGCGCGGTCGCCGGGCACGGTCGTCCAGGTCCGCCAGCCGTTCACGGGGCCGCCATTGATGTAGATGTAGCGGATGTCGACGAAGCGGTTGCCGCCCTCGGCGTCGGGGCCGTAGTCGCGGAAGAAATCCAGGTGGGCGGCGGTGTCCTCGCTCACGCTGCCGAGGGCCACGTGCGGCGGGAGGCCGGCGAGCGTGCCCGCGGCGTCCTCGATCGCCACGCCGATGGTGCGGGTCGCGCCGGAGGCGGCCTCACGCAGCGTGATCGACGCGAAGCCGGGGGCGAGGCCGTCGAGCCGGAGCGAGTCGCCGGTCTTCGCGATCGAGGCCGAAAGCACCCGCGGGTTGTTCGTCCGCACCGTCCAGCCGTCCGCCGCGGCCCCGTTCGACAGCGAGAGGCCATGGCTCGAGGCGCCGGGCGAGATCCGGAACGCGTCGGCGTCGCCCGCCACGCCCGCGATCGAGACCGAGGCCGTCGGCCCGCCGCCCGAGCTTCCCGAGTAGGTCGGCGTCACCGCCACGCCGTTCACCGAGCAGTTGGCGACGGTCTGCGTGAACGATCCGTTCGCGACGAGGCCGAGGGTGATCGTGGAACCGGCGGCGATCGAGCCGTTCCAGCTCGCCGGCGTCGCGACGCAGCGGTAGCCGCCCGCGATCGGGGTCGTCGCGAGTTCCATGTTCCAGTGCGTCGTCACCTGCGGCGACCAGTCGTAGACGAGCGTCCAGCCGTTCACCGCGGCGGGACCGGTGTTCGTCATTCGCACGTCGGCCACGAACCCGCCGTCCCACTGGCTGGTGAGGACGAACTGGACGGTGACGGCGGCGGGGGAGGACGCGGAGAGCGCGAAGCACGTCGTGACGGCGGCGACGCACGGAGGGAACCAAGGCATGGGTTGGACCTCGGAAGTGCCAGCCGCCTGCGGTCGACCGGCGACAGGACGGTACTCGTGGGACTGGCCCTTCGAGGCGGGCTCGACTTCAGAAATCCACCGGATGCGGTGTTCGCCTGACCGGCGGGGCCAGCCGGTGGGAGGACGGCTCTTGGGTGGCCAGGAGCGGGTTGCGGGGTGAGGTGTCAAGCTGGGAAAGGCCACGCGCCGGAGGAGGCGACTCCGGCCGACCGTCCCGGTCGGGCGAATTCCCCAGATTTCCCTTGAACGTCCGATTTACCGATCCACAATGCGGACGCAGGGCTCCGGATCCGCACCGTCGGCAGAGGACGGTCCCTCCGGCTTCGCGGATCCGAGCCAGCCGGTCGCCCCTCGTGGGGTGTCCGCCACCGATTGCGGAGAGATCCATGAAGCGTTCGTCCATGTCCCTTCTCGCGGCGGGTCTCGCCGCCGGGCTGACCGCCCTCGCCGCGGGCCAGGCGGCCAACTGCGCCAAGGCCCCGACCCTGTCCGTCGGCATCACGCCGTTCGCCTGCCAATCGACCTGGGGCAACCAGCTCACCCAGTCGAACGCGACCACCGGCTCGACCACGATCTTCAAGGTCGGATACTTCAGGTTCACCCCCGACACCACCGCCCGGTACTTCTTCGGCGTGTGCGGCGCGAGCGCCGACTCGAAGATGGCCCTCGGCGCGGCCTGCCCGACCGGCGCGACCGTCAAGTGGACCGTCCTCGGCTACAACGACGACTCCTGCCTCCTCGCCCCGCCCTCGACGCTCAACTACGCGAGCCGCCTCAACCCGACGAACACCGGCCTGCCGCTGACCGCGACCCTCAACGCGGGGCAGACCTACTACATCGGAGTGGGCGGATACGGCTCGGCGAACGTGGTGTCCGGCAACCTCTCCGTCGAGATCGAGCCGCCCCCGTTCAACCCCTGCGCGGCGCCGGTCAACGGCGGCGTCGGCGATACCCTCGTGACCACCGACACCCTCGGCACCGGCCCGAGCCTGAACCTCTCGGGCTTCTGCTCGGTCGGCACCGACAACACGCTCTACAAGGTCCACTACGTGAAGTTCACCGCCCCCTACAACGGTGACTTCATCGCCAACAGCTGCCTGCAGGCGTCCGACATGCGGATGGCCGTGCTGACCGAGTGCGGAAACGCCGCGACCACGATCGCCTGCAACGACAACCACTCGACCGAGGGCGCGGCGTGCCCGACCTCGGCCTCGGCGGTCCAGTTCTCGGCGACGGCCGGCGGCGTGTACTACATCGCTTTCGGTCTCGGCACTGCGACGGCGCTCATGCCGTCGCAGGTCGTGATCAACATCCGCGACGCGTCGGTTCCGCTGCCGACCCCGTGCGATCCCGAGTACGTGATGGAAGGCGTCATCGGCGTGCAGCAGGTGCTCAAGCCGACCCAGTGGTGGTGGCCGAACCTGGACCTGACCGGCATCTGCAACCCCGGCCCGTTCGGTGACGACCTCATCTACAAGCCGAAGTACATCCGCTTCACCGCCCTCGCCAACGGCACGATCACCGTCAGCAACTGCACCGACACCGGCGGCAACGTCGATGCCCGCATCGCGGCGATGACCGAGTGCGGCGTCGCGGCGACGACCTTCGTCTGCGACGACGACGGCTGCACGGCCGGTGCGGCGCCGTACACGAGCAAGATCGAGTTCGAGGGCGTGGCCGGCACCACCTACTACTTCGCGGTGGGCGGCTATTCGGCGGCGGTTCCCGGCCCCTACAACGTGACCATCGTCGCTCCCGAGGCCCCGGGCATCCCCGAGGACCTCAACGGTGACGGTCTCGTGAACGCGGCCGACCTGGCGATCCTGCTGGGCGCGTGGGGCACCCCGGGCCCCGGCGACTTCAACGGCGACGGCGTCGTGGATGCCGGTGACCTCGCCAACATGCTCGCGGCCTGGACGGTCTGACCCGACCGACGGCTTCATCCGACCCCTTGGCGGTCGCGCCCCTCGCGGGCGCGACCGCTTTCATTTTCCGGCTTTCAATTTCCGTCGAGGGCGTCCCACGCGCCGTCGAAGGCGAACCCGTAGTTCCGCCAGCGGCCGATGCTCGTGCGGTTGATCGACCGCCGAACCTGCTCGTGGCTCAGGGTGAGCACCGTCCGACGGTTGCCTTCCGGCGCGAGCGTATCGGGATGGAATGCGACGCCGAGATGGTCGAGCACGCGGCGGATCTCCCGCTCGGGCTCGGCGACGAGGGCCTCGTAGGCGACGTCGATCGCCGCGAGCCCGAGGGCATCGATCGCCTTCGGCACGATCTCGCGCTCGAGCTCGATCGTCCGGCGGATCGCCGCGAGATCCCGCGTGAAGCCCAGCGTCTCGGGATGGAAGTTCGAGAGGAACATGCTGATCGCGACGTCCCGCGGATCGCGGCGGATCCGGACCAGGCGGGCGCCGGGCAGCGTGACCGCGAGCTCGGGAAGCGTCCGCCAGGTGTGGAGGGCCTTGTCGAAGGTCCAGGTCGCGCCCGGACGGCGGCGGGTGGCGGCGCCGGCGAGATAGGTGGCGGAGAGCCGCGACGCGTCGGCGGGCCGGAGGGCGTCGAGCGTCGCCGGCCCGAGCCCGAGCGAGACCGTCCCGACGTGGAGGTCGAGCACCCCCTCGAACTCGCCGATGCCCGAGATCTCGGGATGCCGGTCGAGCATCTGCTCGAGCAGCGTCGTGCCGCTGCGGCCGAGCGCGACGACGAGCGAGGTGCGCTCGACGGGAGGGATCCGCGCCGCAAGGGCGGGGCGGGCGGGCCGCGCGAAGAGCCGCCGCTGCGCCGCAAACGTCTCCTCGGTCGCCCCGAGATCGAACGGGGGGGTGGTCGCGGCGTGCACCTCGCGGGCGAGGTCGAACGCCTCGCGGTACCGGCCCGCCGCATCGAGCAGCCGCACCGCCTCGAAACCGGCGATGCGGCGGAGGGTCGGGAGGCGCGTCGAACGGGCCAGCGAGCGGAGCGACTCGATCCCCGCGTCGCGGTCGCGGCGGGCGAGCAGCCGGGCCGCGAAGATCGCCGACCGCTCGTCCCCGGCGAACCGGGGATGGGCGGCGAGGATCTCCTCGACCTCGTCGTGCCGTCCCGCCCGGTGGAGGGCCTCGGCAAGGGCCACGCCGACCTCGACCTCCTCAGCGGTCCGTCGCCCGAGCAACGAACGCAGGCGATCGATCGCGGCGTCGCTGCGACCGAGCCGGTGGTCGACGATGCCCTTGAGCATGTTCAGCTGGGGGTCGAGCGGAGCGAGCCGGAGGCCCCGCGCCGCCGCCTCGTCGGCCTCGCGGAACCGGCCGGTCGCGAGATGGGCCCGCATCAGGGCGATGTGGGGACGGTGGTCGCGCGGCACGCGTACCGACCAACGGCGGGCCCGATCCGCGGCCTCGTGGAACCGCCGCGACGCGAGCAGCGACTCGATCTCTCGGGCCTCGTCGGGGGGGGGTGGGCATCCGGTCGTCCGGTATCGGCCAACCGTCCGGGCCGCGGGAGCAATTCCCCCGCCGAAGTCCCGGGTGGCCGGGGTCTGACAGGCCTCCGATACACTATCCGCCCTCGATCGGATGCCCGTTCCGCATCCGCTCCGGCCGGCAACGACCCTCCCCACCTTCCACGCCATGACCTCGAAGCCCACCATCACCTGGACCCTGACCGACGAGGCGCCGATGCTGGCGACCTACTCGCTCCTGCCCTTCGTCCGCATGTTCGCGGCCAACGCCGGCATCCACGTCGACGTGAAGGACATCTCGCTCTCGTGCCGCATCCTCGCGGCGTTCCCCGAGCGGCTGTAGCCCGAGGACCGCCACGGCGACCACCTCGCCGAGCTCGGGG
>JBEIUL010000565.1:0-1667 GCA_040374395.1 Phycisphaeraceae bacterium | reverse complement strand
TATCGCTCGGCGCTCGCCCGGCTCGAGGGCCGGCCGCTGACGATCCGCACCCTCGACCTCGGCGCCGACCAGTACACGCAGCAGCGGGCCGCCGAGCCCGAGCGGAACCCGTTCCTCGGTCTGCGCAGCATCCGCTACTGCCTGCAGAACCCCGACCTCTTCAAGACGCAGCTGCGGGCGATCCTGCGGGCGAGCGTGCTCGGCCCGGTCAAGGTGATGTTCCCGCTCATCTCGAACCTCATGGAGCTGCGGCAGGCGAAGATGATCCTGCGTGACGTCGCCGGGGAGCTCGAGGAGGAGGGCGTGCGCTTCCGAACGAACCTCCCGGTCGGGATGATGGTCGAGGTGCCGAGCGCCGCCCTCATGGCCCGGGCGTTCGCGAGCGAGGTCGAGTTCTTCTCGATCGGGACCAACGACCTGATCCAATACACCCTCGCGGTCGACCGCGGGAACGAGCGGGTCGCGGCGCTGTACACGGCGGCCAATCCGGCGGTCCTCCAGCTCATCAAGGGCACCCTCCGGGCGGGCCGGCGGACCCGGATCGACGTGTCGATCTGCGGGGAGATGGCCGGGGAGGCCCTGTACACCCGTTTGCTCGTGGGGCTCGGCTTCCGTACACTGTCGCTCGTGCCGAGCCAGATCCCGCTCGTGAAGCGGATCGTCCGTTCGGCCAGTGTCGATGACTGCGAGCGGCTCGCCCGAAAGGTCGGCTCGTTCGATTCCGACCGGCAGGTGCTCAGTTACCTCCGGGACGATCTCAGGAAAGTGGACCCCGAGATCTTCGGCGGCCTGCTCGAGGAATGACCTCGGGCCCCGCCGGAACCCTCCAGGTCCGTGATGGAACAAGCCCGCCCGCGGCACGTTGTCGCGGGCGGATTCAGGAAACAGGGCCGGTGCCGGAGTCGCGACGCGACCCCGCCGGCCGGATGCACACGGCCGCCTCCGGACGCGGGCCGACCCGGCGCTCGACGACTCGTTCGTCAGGGGCGCCGCCGAGGTCCCCGGAGGCGGATGAGGAGCCGGATCCCCGCTCGCGTCGGCGTTGCCGACGGCCGCGGCGGGAAAACCCGGCGGCGCGGGCCGAACAGCCCCGCCTGGAGTCCTGGCCCCGGCGACGCCGGCGGCCGGTCCCCTTCCGTTCCCGGATCGTGTCCGGGCTCCGCACGCATTCGGCCTTGCCCCGACCCGCGACCGGCGACACGCCGGAGAGGATGGCGGCATGTCCGACAACGGACTCCCCACGACGGAAGGACAGCACGAGGACGAGGTGACCGGCACGGGCGCGAACGGCGAGGCCGGCGCGACCGACGGGAACGAGGGACGCGAACCGGCGGAGGTGAACGGTGAGATCGACGCCGAGGAGGGCGACGCCGACTTCGACGACGCCCTCGAGCGGTCGAGCGGGATCATCGCCGACGCCGCCGACGCGCTGCTTCGCGATGCCGGAGCCCCCCTCGACGAGTACGCCGCCGAGGCGCTCGAGCGCGAGCAGGGTGACGACGGCGACGTCGACCTGCTCGATGAGGATGAGGATGGGGACGAGGAAGCCGAGGAGAGCGGCGAGGAGAATGGCGAGTACGAGGCTGCGGCCGAGGGCGAACCCGCCGAGCCGGCCGCTCCGGGCGAGGAAGGCGGCGGTCGCCTGCGGCGGCGCCGTCGCGGCCGTG
>JBEIUL010000008.1:0-21059 GCA_040374395.1 Phycisphaeraceae bacterium | reverse complement strand
GAGGGATGGTCCCGAACCAGCGGTTTTGGGGCGAACCGGGGTCCTCCCCGACGGTATGCACGTCCCCTTCCCTCAGTGATCGCCCCCAAGAGCCCTCCGTGACCAGCAAGACGGCCCCCATCCAACCTCGCGACCCGAACCGGATCGCCATCCTTCTCCCACGTGGGTCGGAGTGGACTGCCGTGGCGGTCGAACGGCTGGGATCCTCATGGCGATTTGATTCGCAAACCGATTCCGGGAAAGGGTTTGAGACCTGGGCTTCCCAGCATTCCATCGGCCGGGTCTTGGTCGTGCTACCCGCTCGAGAGACCGTCTGCCGGACCTTTTCGCTTCCGGCGGCGAGCGAAGAGCAGCTTGAACTGGCCCTGCGACTTCAAGCCGAAGCGGCCCTTCTCGGCGGCGTCCCTCCGCACCGGGTGGGGATGGGAATCATCCCGTCTCGCGCGGACGCAAAATTGCGGCAGGGTCTGGTTCTTGCGTGGCCAGAGTCGATGTCGACCAACGCCCTGCCGCATATCCCAGACGGAGTCCCGGTCAGCTTCGTACCGGAGCTGGCGTGCCTTACCGCGTTGGTCCTCGCCGAGGGGCGGGTGTCCGGGATCACCATGGCTGCCGACCGTTCGGACGGGTCCGTGGTGCTCATCGTGCCGACGGCCGAGGGCGAGGCCGGGACCGACCTGGCGATCCGCTCGACCCGCGAGGATGGAAGCGATGCCCAGGCGTGGCGGACCTCGCTGGCCCGGGCCGCGATGGAGACTCTGCTCTCAGCAAACGTACCGGTCGCGTCGGCGGAAGCGATGGTCGGCGAGTTCTCCGGCCGGATGGTCTCCGACGAGACGGGCCGCATCGTGGCGGTTCCCGCGGGCGCGTCCCGGGCCGCAGACGAGATCGTGTCCGGCAGCGAGGACCTCGACGACGTCGACCGCATCGTGGTGGCGGGCGCCGTGGCCGCCCTGGACGGCCCGCTCTCGGCCTTCACCCGGCTGATCCGCGAGGTTCCCCGCGAGAGGCCCCATCCGGTCCAGGCGGCGATCGACCGGCTGTCCGACCCGCGGCTGGCGGGCCGGGTGCTCATCGCGGCGGTGCTCGTGGTGACGTTCGCGCCGCTCGCCTTCGCGGGGCTTCGGTACGGCATCCTCTCGCTGAAGGTTGACGATCTCGATGCCCTCGAGAGATCGAACCGCATCACTCGCCAGCAGGTCGCGATGTACCGCGAACTGCGGACGAACGCCTGGCCGATGGGCAAGGTGCTCGGCGATCTCGCGAACGCGATGCCGGAGGGTGTCGACGTCGAGACGATCTCGATCGGTCAGTCCGAGGGCATCACCGTCCGCGGCATCGCCAAGCCCACCGAGATCAAGGACGCGTCGGGCAAGAAGGAGTCGCTCGACGCCGCCGAGGTGGTCGGCCGCATGCAGCACGATCTCGAGGACTCGGGGATCTTCCGCCGGGCCAAGTACGAGTTCAAGGCGGAGGACGGTCGCGGCTGGCGCGAGTTCACGATGACCTGCGAGGTCAACGGGCCGACGCGGCAGCCGAACTACTCGCCGGACGAGGACTACGCGATCCGCACGCTTCGCGATCGCCGCTACCCGAACTGGCGCGATGTCGAGGGCACCGAAGGCGGAGCCGCCGCGCCTCCCGACGAGGCCCGCGTCTCGGACGATCGAGCGAGCCGAACGCCGGCGAAACCCGCGTCCACCGAGGCGGACGAGTCGGGCGCCACCGATGAGTCGGGCTCCGAAGACGCATCGGCCGAGGTCGCCGATTCCGGCGAGGCACCCGGGTAATCGCGAGGCTAGCCCGCCGCGACAGCCTCCGCCGGAGATGCCTCCGCCGCGGGCGCGACCCGAGGGATCGGGCGTCGCGGGACCACGCCACGATCGACTCCGGGCGAGTCCGGCGGCGGCACCCCGCCGCAGCCGACGTCGGGCGTGAACGTCGAGGTGCCGCCCCCGATGACCGACGAGGAGATCGCCGCGCTGAGCAAGTCCGACGCGCTCGCCCTGCTGAATCGGGTGGCGAAGGCCCGGCAGTCGCCCTCGATCGACGCCGACACCAAGAATCGCCTGCGGGCCGACTTCGATCGGCTCATGCAGCACATCCGGAAGGCCCAATGAGCGAGACCGCCACCGGAAACCCCATGGCCGGCGAGCCTCGTCCGGCCGTCCCGTCCCCGCCGAGGGAAGGCCTCGGCACACGGATGTCCCGCGAGCTCGACGTCGCGATCGCGAGGTTCCTCTCGCTGCCGCCGGCCTGGCGATGGGGCGGCAGTCTCGCGGCTGGGCTGGTCCTGTACTTCTTCACCACCGACTACCTCTGGTCGGCGGCGGATTCGCTGAACGAGCGGTCGAACCGCATCGCGTCGGCCCTGAAGGACGGGAAGGTCCGCGGCAAGTGGATCTCGGGCGACGTGCGGGAAGCCGTGGTCGCCCTCGGTCCGGTTGCGGTCCCGAGGGCCGAGGGCGCCGGGACCGAGGCGCTGGGCGTCGCGATCCGCGAGGTGTTCGAGGCGAACGGGGTCGGTGGCTACAGCCTCGACGTCCGGCCCGGCGCCCCGCTGCCGCCCACGGCCTTGCGGGACGTGGCCGGACCGACCGAGCGGATCGAGCGCCTCGTGGGTGAACTGCGGTTCACGACCACGCCCGACTCGCTCGCGAAGATCGTGGCCGGTCTCGAGAGCCGCCCCGAGGTCGAGTCGATCAGCCGCCTCAAGCTCGCGAAGCTCGAGGCCGACCGAAAGGTGCAGGCGTCGATGACCGTCGAGGCGTGGATCCGGGTTCCGAAGCGGAGGGCCGGATGAAGCGCCTGCTCGAGTCGATGCCGTCGGGCGTTCGCGTGAACGGGGTCGCCGTCGTCTCGACGCTGGCCCTCGGATGGGCCGCCATCGTCCTCGTCGGCGAGGTGCCGTCGCTGCTCGGGGCGACGTTCTCGCCGACCTCGTCGTCGGTCGAGCAGGAGCCGTTCCGCGCCGCGCTCGACGACCACCAGAATCTCGTCGAGAACAGCCGCAAGCGGTTTGACGGGCGGAGCATGTTCTTCGCGCCGCCCGCGCCGCGGCCGCCCCGGCCCAAGGTGCCGGAGAGGGTCGAGCCGGTCACTCCTCCCCCGCCGCCGCCGCCGCCCCCGCCGCCGGCGTCCTACACGGGCCCGAAAGTCCGCGGGGTCCTCGGGGATATCGTTTTCTTCGAGAACGACACCCGGATCAAGAAGGGCGAGAGTTCGGGCGGCGTGACGGTGATCGACATTCGCAACCCCTACGAGGTCAAGCTCGGCCACGCCCGCGGCGAATACGTCGTTTCGGTGTGGGGCGAGAGGATGGACCGGCTTTTCAAGTCCAACCCCTTCCCGAAGACCAGCCTTTCCGGTCTCGTCGCGGCCGACGGTCGCATGGACGGAGTCGACAGCTCGGGGGGCACGCCGGTGGGAAATGCCTCGCAGGGTGCAGCCGCCGGCGCTGGAGCGGCCCCGGCGCCCGGCCCCGGGCTGGGCGCAACTCCGGGCGCAACTCCGGGCTCGACTCCCGCTCCGGTTCCCCCGCCGCCCTCCGCCCCACCCGCCGGAACGCCGGGGACCGGCGAGACACCGGCCGCTCCGGGGGCGGAGCCCGGCGCCGAACCGCAGACCGTGCCGGCCACCACGCCCGCAGACCATCCGAATGCGACCCCGACGGTGCAGCCGACGCCGGAGCCGAACGCTCCGAGCGAGCCTGGGGTCGATTACATCGATCGGGAGTTGCTCCCTCCGCCGCTCGACCGCGACCGGGTCGCTGCGATGTCTCCCGATGACGCCGCGAGGCGGCTCGCCGACGTCGAGGCGGCGCTCGCGCGAATCGACGTGGACGATCACTCCCGGGCAAGGCTCGACGAGGAAGCCCGTTGGCTTCGCGAGCGGGCACCGGCCCGCCTCCGGTGAGGGATTGGATCCCGTGAACCCAAGACCGGACTGACGCAACCCCTTCCGTCCGAGCGTGCTAGATTCCCGCGGCCGGATCCCGACCGCGAACCAGACAGGAAACGAACCCGTGCCGCGACGCACCACCCTCTCGACGTTCGGACTCATCGCCTTGGCGCTCGCGAGCGGCCACGCCCTCTCGAATGACCGTCCGAAGCCGTCGTCGCCCCCGGCGCCGACCCCGCCGGAGTCGGGCTCGGCGACCGGCAGCGCGCTCTCGTCGGCGGCCCTCGGGATCCCCCGCCGCCAGGAAGCCTCCGATCGCCCCGCTCCCAAGCCACAGCCCGATCCCACGCCCGATGCGGCCGGCCAGGCCGGGGGTGAATCGCCGGACGGCGGCATCCCGGGCGATCCGGTGCTCGAGGGCGAGATCGCTCCGGTCGAGTCGTTGACGCAGGCCGAGAGCGGCCCGAAGTCAGGCATCGCCTCGCCGCCCGACAGCACCCGGCGCGCGATCGACGACGAGAAGGTCACGCTCGGCTTCCGGAACGAGAAGCTCGAGTCGGTGATCCCGTACATCCAGGAATGGACCGGCAAGGCCGTGATCCTGAATCTCGGCCGGGCGGGGGCGACGCAGATCACGATCCTGAACGACGAGCCGATCTCGAAGCACGAGGCGCTCGACCTGCTCTTCCAGGCCTTCCGCCTGAACGAGATCGGCGTGGTCGAGACCGACAAGGTCGTGATGATCGAGAAGATCGACGCGATGGGCAAGCTTCAGCCGAGCATCGTGCTCGGCCCGGACGTCGACGTGATGGCGATGAAGGAGGACGGCAACATCGTGGTCAAGGTGTTCCGCGCCCGCCACGCGAAGGCCGCGGATCTCTTCGACCGGCTGCAGGAGGCCATCCCCGACTACGCGAAGCTGAGCGTCGACGCCAACTCGAACCAGCTGGTGCTCGACGGTGACGTGGGGCTCGCGAAGAAGATCCAGCTGCTGCTCGACCTGCTCGACGTCCCGCCGTACGTCGACGTCATCACCGAGACCTTCCGCATCAAGTACCAGGACGCGGAGACGATCGCCCAGAACATCCGCGACCTCTTCGAGGGCAGCGGATCGGCCGGCGGCGGCCGCTCGACCGGCGCCCGGACCAACCGTACCCAGCAGCGTCCGGGCCAGCCCGTGCCGGTGCAGCAGGTGGGCGGCGGGTCACCGCCGGTCGGAACCAGCGAGCAGCTCGTGGTGACGACGATCCCGAGCCTGAACTCGCTCACGATCCGGGCCGAACCGCAGATCATGCGGGACATCCGCCGGCTCATCGAGACCGCGTGGGACCTGCAGCCGACCTCGGGCGGCTCGATCTTCCGCACCTACGACCTCAAGTACACCGATCCGCTGAAGGTCCGCGAGCTGCTCGACACGCTGCTGTCGGGCGGTTCGGGCTCGTCGCGGACCGGCCGGGCCGCCGCGGGAGGCCGGGCGCCGCAGGGCGGAGGCGGCGGTGACGCCGGCGCCGACGTCGCGGTCGCCAACATCTTCAAGATCGAGGCGTACCCCGACTCGAATCGCCTCGTCGTCATCAGCAAGGCGCCCGACAACTTCAAGTGGCTCGACGCGATCATCGACGAGATCGACCAGCCGCTGCAGGTCGGCCTGCCGGTCAACATCCAGCTCAAGCACGCCTCCGCGATCGAGGTCGCGGAGATCCTGAACGCCCTGCTCGCCCAGAGCGGCGCGGGCTCGGGCCTCCGCACGCCCGAGGAAGGTCTCAGCGGCATCGACTTCGGCAACGGCGGCGGGACCGAGGGCGGCGGCGGCAGCGTGATCAATGAGAGCGGGAACACCAACGGCGGCTCCGAGGAGATCCGCTTCCCGTGGCAGCAGGGCCGCACCGGCACCGAGGACCAGACCGAGGTCAGCGCCCTCGTCGGCAAGAGCCGCGTGGTGCCGAACGCCGGCCAGAACTCGCTGCTGATCCTCGCCCCGGCCGAGATCCAGACCGCGGTGCTCGACATCGTGCAGGAACTCGACCGGCCGGGCCGCCAGGTGATGATCACCGCCGTGCTCGCCGAGGTTTCGCTCGGTGACGGCTTCTCGTGGGGCCTGCGGATCGGCAGCAACCTCCAGACGCTCAACGGCACCGACAACTCGGTGGGCGGCGAGGTGAATCTCGATCTCGCGAAGGGGAACACCGCACTCGCCCAGAACGGCCAGAACTTCGCCTCGCCGTGGTTCGACGTGTCGTTCCTCGACGTGGGAACCTCGGTCGGCTTCCTGCTCCAGGCCCTCGCGACGAACAACGACGTCCGGATCCTCCAGCAGCCGCGGGTCTTCACCTCGGACAACAAGGAAGCGGTCTTCTTCGCCGGCCAGGACGTGACCTTCCAGACGGGCACCGCCTCGGGCGGCAACACCGGCGGCGACATCGTGAGCCAGTTCGACCAGCAGGCGGTCGGCATCGGCCTGAACGTTCGGCCGCGGATCACCCGCGACCGCAACGTGGCGATGGAGATCGAGATCCTGCTCTCGAACCTGAATCCGGCCCTCGAGTTCAACAGCAATCCCGTCGTCGACCGCCGCCAGACGAACACGACCGTCACCATCAAGGATGGCCAGACGATCGTGATCTCGGGCATCCGCGTCGAGGAGGAGGTCAAGATCAAGCGGGCGATCCCGGTGCTCGGGCAGCTCCCGGTGCTCGAGGCGGCCTTCTCGTCGATCGAGACGCAGAAGACCGTGAAGGAACTCGTGATGTTCGTGACCCCGATCGTCGTCGACAACCCCGACGCGAACGACACGAACTTCAACGTCCGCGAGCGGATGCGGCTTGAGTCGCTCTCGAAGCCGCTCGACGAGATGTCGAAGGACATCCAGCGCGACTCGGGCTTCTTCAAGACCTTCCACACCGACGAGCAGGGCAATCCGATCGATCCCGACGAGGAGGGCAAGGTCGCGCCCGGCGACCTGCCCGCCGGTGACGGCGTGGTGCCCGTGCCTCCCCCGGTCGACGTGCCGGCGAATCCTTGAGCCGGGTCGCGCTCCAGCGCGGGTTCGCCTTCGCGGCCGTCGCGATCGCCGCGACCGGCTGCGTCACGACCGTCGAGAAGGTCGGCGGCGGGATCCGTCCGCCGGACCGCGCGTCCGACCTCGCGCGGCAGAGCGCCCTCAGCCGCACGGGCGTACGGACGCTCGGCGCGATCCAGTACGACGGCTTCACGCTGCCGATCGCATCGCCCGACGGGCGGTTCGTCGCGGTGCAGACCGGCGTCGCGCCCGACTGGCCGACGCTGCTCGCCGCCCGCGGCGGTCGGCCGCCGCTCGCCTCGTCGATCGAGGTCTGGGAGTGCTCGGACACCGTGACCCGGGTGGCGAGCCTCACGCGGGGGCTGCTGTTGGGCCGCGGCGCCGACGCCGGTGGATTCCTGGTCGAGGCCCCGCAACCCGACGGCTCACGCTGGATCGGAAAGGTCGCGTGGCCCGGGGCGATCCGCCCCGTCGAGGTGAAGCCGCTCGAGGAAGGTGCGGCGCCGATGGTCCTTGACGAGCCGGTCGACATCTCGAAGCCGGATTGGCTGGTGCAGGACAATCGGGTGAACGCGTTCGCGGCGCTCGGCCCCGAAGGGCAGCTCGCCTGGTGCGTGCGGACGCCGGAGGAGCGGACCTTCCGGCTTGCGGTCCGGCCGGCGGGATCAGGCGAGCCGTTCGAGCACGCGGCGGGGCCCGACGAGTCGTGGTTCCTGCCGGTCTTCGCTGGCCGGGGGACGGGCGTGTCGCTCTACGCGCTCCGCCTCCGCGACGGGATGGTCGATCTCGTGCACGGCACGCCGAACGACCTCGAGTCGTGGGACCGGTCGCTCTCGATCCGGCCCCTGTCCGACCGCTCGGACGCCCGCGTCGCGTGGCAGATGCTCTCGCCGCAGGGAACGGCCGCCGCGATCGGCGAGGGCGAGGACGACCGGCTCGTCTTCTTCCACCCGGATCTCCGCCGCATGGCGATCTGGGATCCGGTCGACGACTCGGTGTCGCTGCTCGAGCCGGGCTCGTTCGCGGCGACGCTCGATGGCGAGACCGCGGCACTGCTCGCGATGCCCGACGGGCTGTTCCGTCAGGCGATCCGGCCGCCGTCCGGCTCGTCGACGCCGCCTCCGACCGGAAGCGACAAGCCGGTTCGGCTGCTGGACCGGACTGGCGTACCCCGGCGGATGGAAACGCGAAAGGCCTCCGGGACGGATGAGGTCCCGGGACGATCGTGGCTCGTGCTGAGGCCCGAGCGGAAGTCGCTCCGGGTGGTGCGGCTCTACCTCGTCGATACCGAGGCCGGCGCAGGAGGCTGAGTCAAGCCGCGAGGGGCGGCGCGGGAAGCAACCCGAGGATCAATCCTCGTCTTCCTCTTCTTCCTCTTCCTCCTCATCCTCGTCGAGGAACTCGTCGTCCTCTTCTTCCTCTTCCTCTTCTTCCTCTTCGTCCTCGTCCTCCTCCTCGTCGTCCTCCCACTCCTCCTCGTCGTCTTCTTCCTCTTCTTCCTCGTCGTCTTCTTCCTCGTCCTCGTCCTCTTCCTCTTCCTCGTCCTCTTCCTCGTCCTCTTCCTCGTCCTCCTCCTCGTCGTCTTCGTCCTCTTCGCCGTCCTCATCCTCGTCCTCATCCTCGTCGCCGTCCTCGTCGTCCTCGAACATGAAATCGTCCTCCTCTTCCTCGTCGGCGGCGACGACCAGCGGAAGGGCCTCAAGGCCGCGGGACGGATCAATCGCGACGGGAATCCGGACCGACTCCTCGACCTGTTCGGCCGGCGAGTGGATCGACAGGAGACCGCTGAGGGTGGACGGACGCGGCTTGGATGGGACGGATGGCATCATCGATCGACTCCGGGCGGAACGCACGCGGTTGGGAAGCGCGGGGCGGCAGTGTATCGGCGTGGAGGGCCCAAAAAGCCAAACTTCGCGTGGACGGATTTGTCGTGGGGCGAGCCCGGATCCTTCAGCGGGGATTCGATCCCGAGTCGCCGCCGGACGCGCCTGCTTCCGACCGGAACGGGATCGGCAGGACGACCGTGGATCCCCCGCTTGAGAGGATCATCGCGCCGTCGATCGCCAGGAGTCGGTCGATCCGCTGTCCGGGCACCCGGATCTCGACCGGATCGCGGGCAAGCCGCAAGCCAGACGAGGTCTCGAGGAGGTAGAGGAGGTACGGGAACTCGGTCCGGCTTCCGGTCCGGTCGGGAAGGGGGACCTGACGACCGCCGAGAGCGTTGAGGACCAGTACGCCGCCCTCGACGGGGATGGCGTGGGTGTAGTTCCGATCGTCCGCGATCGCGTCCTCGCCGAGCCCAAGTCCTGATGGGGAGAAGAGCTGGATCCGGCTTTCGCGATGCACGATGACCCCACCCTCGGCCGAAGCGATCGAGACGGGCGAGCCGCCGACGCTGCCGGTTTCTCGGATGCGGAAGGCGGCGGGATCGCTTTGCCCGTCACGGAAGGAGACTCCGGAAAGCCCCTCGCCGGCATCGAGGACGAGCAGCCGATCGCCAAGGCGTAGGCCTTCGACGGTCTCCTGGCCAGCGACTCCGCCGAGCGACCAGAGCGGCGTTCCCGAGAACGCGTCCACCGCGTGAATCCCGGTTCGCGTGCCGGCCACGGCTTCGCCGAACAGGCCGAGCCGCGCCCAACGGACCCCTTCCGGCAGTTCAGTTCGGCTCAGCTCGGTGCCGGAGGTCGGATCGAGCACGAGGAGGGTCGGGATGCCCTCCGGACGGTCCGCCGACCGGTCCTCGCCGGCGACGAGGAGACCCCAGTCGAGGAGTTCGACCGCGTAGATCTGGTCGAGGCGATCGGCGACGACCCAGTCGGGCCGGTCGATCGTCGCGAGGCGATAGCCGGCGATGTCGCCGCTGCGTCGGACCACCACCAGCCGGTCGCCGCTCACGAGCGGAATGACGTCGGAGGGCAGGTACGGCTCGTCGTTCGGCATGATCTGACCCGCGGGGCGGCCCGCATCGATGAGCGATGCGGCCGGGAAGACGTCGCGAGCGGCCGGCGTCTGGGCGATCGTCGAGCCGTCATCGCGGCGGACGAGCGATGCCCGCTCGCCGCGTTCGGTCGAGTCTTCCCAGAGGAGGAACGCCTCGGGCGTCCAGGCGAGCACCACCGGATTGCGGTCGTCGACCGGACGCCGCCAGCGGAGGGCGAGGTCCGGGCCCGAACGGAACGAGATCGAACGGTCCTCGAGCAGCAGGAAACCGTCACGAGGCCGACCGTTGGCCTCGGCCGGACCGCGGAGCGGAACCCGGCCGGGGAGTTCGACGATGGTCGCGAGCGGGCCGTCGAGAGCGGTGGCCGGCGGTCGCGAGTCGACGAAACCGGCTGCGGGCCGCGACGAGGCCGCGGTCCGGTCGAGTTCGGCAAGCACGCCCGACCATCCGTGCGCCGTCGCGAGCTTGCGGATCGCCTCGACGACGCGACGGGCATCCGCGTCGCCTTGGGGCGAGGGCGGCAGCGAACGCCACGCCTCGCCGAGGATCCGCATCGAGCCGGTCGGGGCGGTCGCGTTCGCTGCGGCCGCGAGTCGCGTCTCGAGATCGCGCGGCGTGCCCGGAAGCGGCGGGCCTGCGGCGGCGTCGAGACCGGCGAGGACCGCAGGCGGAAGCGACTGGATCCGTTCGATCGCGAGAATCGAGGCGGGAACCGCCCGGCCGGCATCCGGTTCGAGCACCACCCGGGCGAACGCGGGATCCTCGACGAGCGGACGGAGCGCCGCGACCGCTTCGAGCGGCCGGTCGCGGGAGATCAGCCAGGCGGACTCGGCGAGCGTCTGCCGCGACCGCTGTTCGGGCGTGCGGGCGACCTCCCGCGCGATGTCGTGGATCGGTCCCGCGTCGAGGGAACCCGGCCCGCAGCCGTCGGCGGCGACGAGCAGGAGATCGAGCAGCTCGTCGCGGCTTGCCACGCCCGCCTCGCCGTCGCTCGCGCGATCGGTCGCCGCGGCGGCCAGCCGTGCGGCCTCGAGGGCGAGATCAACCCGCCGGCCCCGCACGGCGAGATCGAGGAGGGCCAGTGACGATTGCGGATCGTCGGGCCGAGCCTCGATTCGAGACCGCATCGCCCGCTCGGCCGCATCGGCCGGCATCAGGCACGAGATCCCGGCGACGCCGGCGACGAAGAGTTGCGGGGCGTCCGACCGTGAGTCGAGCACGGGGTTCCCAGGCTGGTCGACCTCGATCGAGCGTTCGACCCGACCGCTCGATGCCGACACGAGCAGCATCCGATCGAGGGTCGGCACGAGCAGGTGGCCTCCGACCAGCGCGACCCGACCTCGGATGCCCGACCGCGAGGCGGAACCGGGCAGGCCGCCGACGAGTTCGGCGTTCTCGTCGGCGAACGACCACCGCAGCCGATCGGGTTCGGTCGCGTCGAGGGCCCGGATGTCGCTGCCGATCGCGAAGACCCTCTCGCCGTCGGTCAGGAGGTAGCGGGGCGAACCCCACGTGGCCGCGAGCCCGATCGGGAAGCTCGCGATCGTGGTCCCGTCGCGGAGGTCGAGCTGAACGATTTCCGACTGGTCGGGCGAGAGCGCGAAGACCGAGCCGCCGACGATCGCCGGACCGCCCATCTCCCACGGCTCGGTCGGCTGACGGAGGTCGCGGATCGGCACGAGAAAGCGGCGGAACCACTCGATGCGGCCGTCGGCGGGATCGACGCGACCGACCCCACCGCCGCCCGTGACCACGAAGATCGACCCGTCGGCGAGGACCGGCGTCGATGACGGCCGGTTGTTGATCGCGCGGATCCCGCCCGAAGAGCAGAGGAACGTCGACCACCGGAGCGACCCGTCGGCGAGGTCGAGGGCGAGCAGGTACTCGACGGTCTCGAGCCGCGGGGTGACTCGTCGCGCGAGGATGACCGCCTGGCCGTCGCCGACGATCGGGATCCCGGTCGGGAAGAGCCGTCCGAACTCCTCGCCGCCGAGCCCCGGCAGGGCGATCTTCCACCGTTCCGCGCCCGTCTCGGCGTCGAACGCGGCGACGATTCCGCCGCCGCTCCGCTCGAAGCCCTGGACCGCCCCTCCGAACGCGACCACGGTGCCGTCGCCGACCGCGACGCCGAGCAGGTCGCCCGCCGGACCGGCGTCGGTCTCGAAAGACCCCCGATCGACGAGGACGCGGCTCCACCGCTCGCGGCGGCTGAATCGGTCGAGGGCCCGCAGCCGCAGGCCGTTGTTCACGAGCACCGTCTCGCCGTGCACGACCGGCAGCATCACCATCCACGGCGAGTCGTCGCCCGCCCGGGTCCGGTTCAGGAGCGGACGGGGCATCGTCGGGTCGGCGAGGTTGCCCGGACGGTTGAGGGCGGCGGGCTCGAGGAAGACCCGGGCGAAGGGCGAGCCGGGGATGTCGTCGCTCCAGACCTGTTGCCACCCCGAGAACGTGAGCGGATCGGCCGGCTCCGCCTCGGCCCGTGGCCGGACGCCCTCGGTGAGGGCGAGGCCCTCGATCCAGACCGGGGCGTCGAGGTTCGCGAGACGGCCCGCGGCGTCGCGGGCGGCGGCCTCGCGGCCGAGCATTCGCGCGCAGGTCGCGCGAAGGAACCAGTAGGGCGGCGACTCGTCGCCGCGGAGGTCGGGGTGGCCCTCGATCTCGGAGAGTCGAGCCTCGGCCGACGCGAACCGGCCGCCGCGCACCTCGCGCTCGGCGAGGGTGAGCGTCGCGCGGAGTCCGGCCGCGGTGAGGGCCCGCAGTGCGGCCGTCCCGGCGAGGTCGCCGGCGGAAAGCGTCCGGTCGGCCTCGGCCGACTCGAACGCCCGATACCGCTCGATCACCGACGGATTCGAGAGCAGGAATCGCTGCACCCGGTCGCGGACGTTCGTGAAGAGGTCGCGATCGTCGCCGCCGGCGGGAACGAGCTTGCGGTCGTAGCCGTCGAGCAGCCGCTGCGCGAGGCGGGCCGCCTCGGCCGGATTCTCGCGGGCCTGCTCCTCCATCTGCTGGACCCACTGCCACGCGGTCGCCGAGTCGCCGACCGTCGCGAGGGCGGACTCCTGGGCGGCCGCCGGCGTCGCGATCCGCATCGCCGCGACGATCGCGAGGCCCGCGGCGAGGGGCAGGACGGCGGAACGGACGCTCTTCGGGACGTGCGGCATCGGGAGGGCCCGACCGCGGGGACGGGCGCGGGGCCATGGTAGGGATCCCCCGGATACAGTGCGGCGATGCACGGCGGTTTCCGTCCACGGCGAGGAGCGGTGTTGGGGGCCATCATCCCGGTCGCCGCCCTTGCGGCCGGCTGCGAGGCGCCGCCCGTGGTCCGGCCCGTCGCGGTGAGCGTCGCGGAAGCGAGCGACGAGGCCGTCCAGCTCGCCGTCGACGTCGACATCCGCAACCCGCCCGGCAACGCGTCGCTGAGGCTGTTGCGGTGGAAGTACTCTTTCTCGCTCGGCGGCGTGACCGCCTACTCGGGCGAGTGGGAGGCGATCTCGACGCTGCCGGCGGGCGAGGTGATCCGGCGTCGCATCCCGGTCGTCGTCACCCGCGACCAGCTCGAGCGATCGGGGGGGAACGCGGCGGCGTGGCGGTGCTGGGGCGAACTCGGCTACCGCGACCCGTCGCGGTTCGGCGAGATCCTCTACGAGCTCGGCTACCGTCCCGCCTCGGGGTTCTCGGAGGCCGGCGAGTCGGCCCTCGCGGCGCCCGCGCCGGCCGCCCGTTAGCGGACGGTCGGCATGACCTGCGCTTCCCTGCCGCATTCCGGGACCTTGGGCTGAACGCGCCTCCCCCGCGGGCCGATGTCCACCGGACTCGAGCCCACCAGGAGCGCGGCCATGACCCTGAACGAGATCCTTCGCTTCGCCCACGAGCACGACGCGAGCGACGTCCACCTCGTCGCGGGCCATCCGCCGATGATGCGGATCGACACCGTCGTCACCCCGATGGACCTGCCCGAGCTGACGCCCGAGGCGATGCGGTCGTTCCTCGATTCGATGACCAACGACGAGCAGCGCCGGCAGTTCGCCGAGCACCGCGACCTGGACTTCTCGTGGGAACTCGCGGGCCTCAAGCGCTACCGCGTGAACGCCCACCTGCAGCGGGGCAGCGTGGCCCTCGCCCTGCGCTCGATCCGCACCACGGTGCCCCCCCTCGCCGACCTCAACCTGCCCGAGATCATCTCGCGGCTGACGTGCCTGCCCCGCGGGCTGGTGCTCGTGACCGGCGACACCGGCTCGGGCAAGAGCACCACCCTCGCCGCGATGCTGCAGGCGATGAACGAGCGGTTCCGCAAGCACATCATCACCCTCGAGGATCCGGTCGAGTACGTCTTCCGCAGCCGGAAGTCGCTGATCGAGCAGCGCGAGCTCGGGGTCGACATGCCGACCTTCGCGAGCGGGCTGAAGCACGCCCTGCGGCAGGACCCCGACGTGATCCTGGTGGGCGAGATGCGCGACCTCGAGACCGCGGCGCTGGCGATCAGCGCCGCCGAGACCGGGCACCTCGTGCTCTCGACGCTGCACACCGTGAACGCGGCCCAGACCGTCGAGCGCATCGTCGACATGTACCAGGCCGGTCAGCAGAACCAGATCCGCTCGATGCTGGCGAACACGCTGCAGGCGGTGATCTCGCAGACGCTCTTCCGCCGCGTCGACCGCCCGGGCATGGTGCCGGCGATCGAGGTCATGCTCTGCACGCCCGCGATCCGCAACATCATCCGCGAGGCGCGGACCTTCGAGATCCCGAACGTGATCGAGACGAGCCGCGCGATGGGCATGGTCAGCCTCGACCACTCGATCGCCGAGCTCTACTTCAACGGGCTGATCAGCCGCGACGAGGCGGTCGCGCAGGCCGCCTATCCCGACAAGCTCGACCGCCAGCTGGCGGCCTGAACCGGAGTCCCGAACGATGCCCAACTCCCGCTTCCAGGTCCGGCAGCCCGGCGGGCAGGTCAGCGCCGGAACCCTCGTGGCCGAGAGCGCCGCCGCGGCGGCCGAGCGGCTCCGCGGCCAGGGCGGCCACGTGCTGCAGGTCACGCCGGTCCGCGAGGGCGGCCGCGACCTCGCCGGCTGGCTCGGCGCGCTCAACTGGTCGAGCGGCCCGTCGGCGAAGGACGTGCTCGACTTCACCACGCAGCTCGCGGTCATGATCCGCGCCGGCATCTCGATCCGCGCCGCGCTCGAGGGCATCGCCGAGCAGGTCACGAACCCGGGCTTCCGCAGGATCCTGCAGCAGGTCCGCGCCGACGTCGAGGCCGGCAAGCAGTTCAGCGAGGCGATCGCCCGCTACCCGAGGCTGTTCAGCCCGCTCTACGTGAACATGGTGCGGGCCTCCGAGATGTCGGGCTCGTTCGCGAGGATGCTCGACCGCATCGCCGCGTACCTCGCCCAGGAGATCGAGACCCGCAAGATGGTGCTCGGGGCGAGCATCTACCCCGGCATCATCGCGACCATGGCGATCTCGGTGACGGTCTTCCTGCTCACCTTCGTCCTTCCGCGGGTCGCCGGCGTCTTCAAGGGCAAGGAGGACGCCCTGCCCGCGCCCACCCGCTTCCTCATGGGCCTTTCGGGCTTCATGGTCGAGTGGTGGTGGGCGATCGCGATCGGCGCCGTCGCGGGCGTCACCGGCTTCCTCATCTTCATCCGCACCGAGCTCGGCTCGTTCTGGTGGGACCGCTTCAAGCTCACCGTGCCGGTCGTCGGCCGCATGTTCCGGGCCCTCTACATCAGCCGCTCGCTGCACACCATGGGCGAGCTGCTGAACGCGGGCGTGCCGATGCTCGACACCATCGCGATCACCGGCGACATCTCGGGGAACCAGCTCTTCCGCCGCATGTGGCGGGGCGTGTACGGCGCGGTCAAGCAGGGCAAGAAGGTGCAGTCGCAGCTCTCGCGCAGCCGGCTGCTGCCGCGGTCGGTCGTGCAGATGATCGCCGCCGGCGAGGAGTCGGGAAAGCTCGGCGAGGTGCTCGACGAGATCTCGGCCTACTACGCGAAGGCCCTGCGGGACGCGATCAAGGCGGTCACCAGCATGATCGAGCCCATCATGATCGTGCTCATGGGCGGCGTGGTCGGCTTCATCGCCATGGCCATCATCCTGCCCATCTTCAAGATGTCGAACCTGGTCTCGGGGAAGTGAACGCACGGTGAGACCCATGCGACCACGCAACCCCCGACGCGACCCCCGCGGATTCACGCTCATCGAGGCGGCCCTCGCCACGGTGATCGTGGGCGTCGGCGTGCTCGCGCTCGTCGAGGCCCACCAGGCCTTCCACCGGAAGAACCTCTGGGCGGTGCAGTCGGGCACGGCGATGCGGCTCGGCAACGAGATCCGAGAGATGACGCTCAACCTGCCGCGGCACGACCCGGTGACCGGCAACGCCCGCTGGGGCCCGGAGGACGGCGAGGGGACGCTCGGCGACTTCGACGACCTCGACGACTTCGACGGCGAGGGCGGGCAGGGCACGGTCTTCTCGGCGGCGCTGGGCAACGGGCCGATCTCGGCCCGCCGCGAGCCGATCCCGGACCTCGCCGGATGGAGCCAGGTGGTGAGGGTCCGCAACGTCCACGGCTTCGAGATCACCCGGCAGGTTCCCGACTTCTCGAGCGACCTCGTGCAGGTCGAGGTGACGGTCACGTGGCAGGAGCCCGGCGCCGACGCGCCGGTCGAGATGACGAGGTTCTCGTGGCTGGCGCCGCGCTGAGCGGCGGAGGGAGGCGACGCATGGATGCGCAGGTGAATACCGTCCGTCCGGTCCGCCGGGTCGCGCCCCGCGGCATCGCGGCGGTGCTCGCGATGATGTTCCTGGTGATCTTCGGATCGCTCGGGGTGGCGATGGCGGTCGTCGCGCAGGGGAACCTACGGACCGCCGACAGCGGCCTCAAGGTCTCGCGGGCGATGAGCGCCGCCGAGAGCGGGCTCGCCTTCGCGGCGCGGCGGCTCGAGACGGAATCGGCGCGGTTCGTGGTCCGCAAGGGAAGCATCGACGAGGGTTTCGCGGGTCGGCTCTGGGCCGGGACGTGGACCGCGGCCGACGGCCAGGTCGAGGTCCTGCCCCCCGCCGGCTTCGTCGAGCAGACGGCGGCCCGAAGTCTCGCCGAGGCGCTGCGGAACGCGCACGCCGCCGACCTCCACGCCTTCGCCGCGGAGCCGGCGGACGCGGCCCGGCCCGCGATCGCGGGCAGCGTGGTCCGCTCGCGGGCGAACCGCGTGACCGCGGGCGACGACCGCTGCACCTTCCGCATCGGCTACGAGCTGCTGCCCGGCACCGGCACGGTGCGGATCACGAGCCAGGGAGCCGACGGCGAGATCCGCCGCACGCTGCAGATGGACTTCGAGATCGACAAGCGGATCGAGTTCGCGGTGCTCTCGCCGAACCGCATCATGATCGGGAAGAACGTGCGGGTCATCGGCCCGCTCGGCACCGGCTACGGCACGGTGGGCACCGACCTCGCGGCGACGAACGGCGACCCGCTGGTGATGCGCAACGATTTCCGCTACCTCGACGAGGGGCTGAACGCGAAGCTCGACCTGCTGCGGGCGGCGATCGTCGCCGCCGACATCGACGGCGACGGGCGGCTGCGGCCCGGCCACCCGACCGAGTCGCAGGGCATCGCGGCGGTGCCCGGCGCGTCCGACCTCGACGGCGACGAGTACGTCGACGAGTTCGACCTCTTCCTCGCGACGTTCGACCTCGACGGCAGCGGCGGCGTGGTCTACGACCCGATGCGGGCCGCGGCGGCGGGCATCGGCGGCGCGACCGACGAGTTCGGCACCGTCGACCCGCAGCTCGGCCGCCTCATCGACCGCGTCCGACCCGACCGCGACGGCGACGGCGAGATCGACGCCCAGGACGTGCGGCTCGGCTACGACGACGGCATCATCGACTGGCTCGACCGCTACGCCAAGGTCGACGGCCGCCTCGAGTTCGCGGTCAGCCGCTCGGCGTGGGAGACCGCCAACCTCGCCCAGGGCCAGACCGCCCACTGGCGGGGCCTCGTCGAGGGGGCGATCCGCACGCCTCCGGAGCGATCGGCGGTGCGGTTCGAGGTTCCCGCCGGCGAACTGCGCATGGTGACGACCGACATGTTCGCCCCCGCGGCGACCTGGTTCCGCGACCGGGCCGGCACGCCGCTGCCGTCGAGCCCCGACATCCCCGCCGCGTCGGGGCCGTGGGAGCCGGTGCCGTACGGATCGGCGGCGGCGTACGACTGGTACCGGCGGCCCGTGTACGAGAACCGGACGTTCACCGACGTGCGGATCCCGGTCGGCACGAACGCCCTCTTCCGCAACTGCACGTTCGTCGGCGTCACCTACGTGCAGACCACCGTAGCGTGCACCGACGTGAACTGGAACTACGTCGGCAGCCTCAAGCAGATCGACCACGGCGAGGAGGAGGAGCCGACCTACGAGGCGAAGTTCCCCGGACTCACCGTGGGCACCGGCGCCTCGGCGATCTACGACACGAAGCCGCTCGGGAACTCGGTGCGGTTCGAGGACTGCACGTTCCTCGGCTCGATCGCCGGCGACACCCCCGCCGAGTTCACGCACTGGCGGAACAAGATCCAGCTCACCGGGAACACCCGCTTCTACGTCGATCCCGAGGATCCCGAGCTGCTCGCCCAGGACGACCAGGCGACGCTGCGCGAGCGGCTGCTCGCGATGCCCGCCGAGGTCCGCGAGGGGCTCGCGAAGAGCTCGATCATGCTGCCCGGCTGGTCGGTCGACGTCGGCAACTTCACGAACGAGATCGCCGAGGATCCCGACGACACGCGGCGGATCTCGCTGAACGGCACGATCGTCGCGGGGGTGCTCGACGTCCGCGGCACCGCCCGGGTGCGGGGCACGCTGCTCATGACCTTCCGCCCGGTCGCCGACCAGGGACCGCTCTTCTACAACGGCAAGGCCGACGCGTTCAACACCACGCTCGGCTACTTCGGCCCGCTCGACGGCGACGGCGAGGGCCGGCTGCCGGGCGAGTCGGGCTTCAGCGGCTTCGGCGAGATCACCCTCGAGTACGACCCGGACGCCGGCATCCCCGACGGGATCCCGTGGCCGGTCACCGTGAACGCCGTCGTCGAGAGTTACCGCGAGGGGGGAATGCTGCCATGAACCGGATCCGCGTCCGCCGCCCGCGCGGCTTCAGCCTCGTCGAGCTCATCCTCTCGCTCGCCATCGTGTCGGCGCTGCTCGTCGCGACCTTCGTCGCCCTGCGGGTCTGCTTCGACAGCTACCGGGCGACCACCGAGGAGGCCTCGACCCAGACCGTGGCCCGGCTCGTGATGCACCGCGTGCTGGCCATGGTCCGCACCGGCGAGGAGTTCGGGCCGCTGCCCGACGACCCGCGGCAGGTCACGGTCTTCAGCGACGAGGTGCTCTTCGTCGACGACGACGGCCGATCGATCCGCATCGCCTTCGACGAGACCCTGGGGGCACTGACCTACGCGGTCGACGGCGGCGAGGCCCATGTGCTGCTCGGCGGCGTCGAGCGGACCGCAGACGGCGACACGACGGTGGCCCCGTTCACCCTCGAGTACGAGTCGGGCGTGCGCCTCTACCGCCTCTCGATGGACCTCACCGTGCGGGCCGACGACGACCTCGCGACCGCGCTCGACGCGGGCGAGGTGCGCCCGCTGCGGCTCGTGGCGAGCGCCATGCCCCGTTCGGCGACGTGGTGACCGCTCACTCGGCGGCGCGGGCCCGGGCGGCCTCGAGGGCCGCGGCCATGAGCCGCTGGTGCGTGCCGATCGCGCGGGGGTCGTCGCCGACGAGCCCCGCCGGATCCCGCTGCCGGTAGGAACCGTCGGGCTGCATCTCCCACGCCTGGCGGCGGTCGTCGAGCTCGGCCTGCAGGATGCCCCACAGCCGCTGCCGAAGCGGCCGCGCCTCGACCGGCGCCGCGGCCTCGACGCGGGTGTTCAGGTTGCGGTACATCCAGTCGGCGCTGCCGATCAGGAAGTCGCCGTCGAGCGGATCCTCGCGGCCCGCCGAGAACCAGAAGATCCGGCTGTGCTCGAGGAAGCGGCCGATGACGCTCGTCACCCGGATGTTCTCGCTCAGGCCGGGCACGCCGGGCCGGATGCAGCAGAAGCCGCGGACGACGAGGTCGACCCGCACGCCCGCCTGCGAGGCCCGGTACAGGGCGTCGGTGACCGCGCGATCCTCGAGCTGGTTCATCTTCGCGATGATCCGGCCGGGCCGCTGCGGCGTGCCCAGCAGCGCCTCGCGCTCGACGAGCTCGATGAACCGCTTCTTCATGGTGGTCGGGGCGACGAGCAGCTTGCGGTAGTCGCGCTGCCGGCTGCGGCCGGTCATGTAGTTGAAGAGGTTGACGGTGTCCTCGGTGATCGCCGGGTCGCAGGTGAAGAGGCCGAGATCCTCGTAGAGGCGGGCGGTCTTCGGGTTGTAGTTGCCCGTCCCGATGTGGACGTAGCTGCGGATGCCGCTGCCCTCCTGGCGGACGACCAGCGCGACCTTCGAGTGCGTCTTCAGGCCCACCACGCCGTAGGCGACGTGCACGCCCGCGTCCTCGAGCTTGCGGGCCCAGAAGATGTTGCGGGCCTCGTCGAAGCGGGCCCGCAGCTCGACGAGCACCGCGACCTGCTTGCCGGCCTCGGCGGCGCGGATCAGGTTCGGGATGAACGGGCTGTCGCCGGAGGTCCGGTAGAGCGCCTGCTTGATCGCCAGCACCTTGGGATCGGCGGCGGCCTGCTCGATGAAGCGGCAGACGCTCGCGTCGAAGCTCTCGTACGGGTGGTGCACGAGCACGTCGCCGGCGCGGATGAGCCCGAAGAGGTCGGCGTCGTCGTCGTCGCTCGGCATGCCCGGCGGGTCGAGCGGCGTCCACTTCGGGAACCGCAGCTCGGGCCGGTCGAGGTCGGCGATCTCGTTCAGGATGCCGTAGTCGATGAGGCCGTCGGTCTCGTAGAGGTCCTCGTCGACGATGTTCAGTTCCTCCTCGAGGAACCGCTGCAGCCGCGGGTTCGCGCCGCGGGCGATCTCGAGGCGGACGACGCGGGCGAACCGGCGCTCGCGCAGCTGCTGCTGGATCTGCTCGAGCAGGTCCTCGGCGTCCTCGTTGTCGCGCTCGACGTCGGCGTTGCGGGTCACGCGGAAGGGCAGGACCTTGAGGATCTCCATGCCCGGGAAGAGGTCGTCGAGGTTGTGCTCGATGATCTCCTGCAGCGGCACGAACCG
>JBEIUL010000384.1:0-2906 GCA_040374395.1 Phycisphaeraceae bacterium | reverse complement strand
CGCCGGTGCCGACGCTCGAGCTCACGGATTGCACCACGAACACGAGGCCGTCGGCGCCGTTCGTGACGTTGCAGTCGAACGGCCCGCCGCCGGGATTCGTGAAGCGGAACGAGAACTTGGTACTGAAACTCGACGCGTCGACGGTCGCCGACGAGAAGAACGAGCCGGCCTGCCCGCCCGCGGCCCGCGTCACCCGCAGCAC
Source organism: Phycisphaeraceae bacterium (assembly GCA_040374395.1). Taxonomy (GTDB): domain Bacteria; phylum Planctomycetota; class Phycisphaerae; order Phycisphaerales; family SM1A02; genus JBEIUL01. The sequence continues at coordinate 2,704 of JBEIUL010000384.1, read as the reverse complement.
GGTGCCGTCGGCGGTGGCCTGCACCGACGCCCCGCCATTGATCGTGAGCAGCGAGGTGTCGGCGAAGCCGTCGAAGACGAGCGTGCCGGCGAGCGACAAGGTCGACGCGACCAGCGGAAGCGTGAGGGCCGAGATCGTGCCGAGGCGCATCGAGGGTTCCTCCCGGGTGGGGGGTCGCCGCGGTGTTGTCGACGGAAAACGTTCCCGGCGCCGATCCGCGAGCGACTTCGGACTAACCCTAGAGGTGCGGTTGCGGCCTTCCCACGGGGAAACGTCTGCGAACCTCAGGTCGCGCCGGGAGTCGCGCCGGCGTCAGCCCACGATCCATCGGTCGACGCCCGGGGCGAGCGCCGCGGCGAGGCCGGTGAGGAGCAGGGCCAGGCCCAAGGCGAGTCCGAGGACGATCGCGATCTCGGCGACGACCATCGCGGCGACCGTGCCGCGGGCGGCGCCGAGGGCGGCAAGCGTCGCGAACTCCTCGTCGCGCATGCGGATCGAGAGGACGAGCACGAGCGCCGCGATCGCGACGGTCGCGGCCGCGACGACGAGGAGCGTCGCGTTGAGCAGGGTGCGGACCCGCAGGATTTCCCGCAAAAGCCGCTCGATCGCCCGGGCCGGCCGCACGAGCGAGAGCGGCTCGTCGCTGCCGGTGAAGCGGCCGAGGAGGATCGCCGCCGAGCGGTCGTCGCGAGGCACGACGATCGCCGCATGGATCGGGAAGGTCGTGGGATCGCCGTGGAAGTGGAAGCGATCGGGGTTCGCCGGATCGACCCGCTCGTCCTGCCGCAGCCGCTCGCTCGCGACGGTGCGCCCGCCGACCTTCCCGAGGAGATCCGCGGGATCGACCTCGCCCGAGAGGTCGTCGTGGCCGTGACCGAGGCCGGCGACGGTCCACGCGGTCTTCACGTCGACGAAGGCCGCGTCGTCGTCGGGCATGCCGGTCGGGGCGAGGACGCCGGTGATCTCGAGGCGGATCGGCGGGCTTGCGGCCAGATCGTGCGGGTCGCCGGCGTCGGTCATCGCCGAGTCTCCGGGCTTCAGACCGAGGCGACGGGCCGCGGCGGCGCCGAGGACGCACTCGCCGAGCGTCGCGAACGGGCGGCCGGCGGCGAGGGAAAGCCGGCGGAAATCCAGGTAATCGAGCGTGGTGCCGACGAGCGGTTCGCGCTGCAGCGACTGGCCGAGATGCAGCGGGATCGCGGTCGCGAGCCCTTCGCCGCCGAGCCGGGCGAGCTCGCCGGCGGGAAAGCTGCGCGGGGCCGGCGGCACGAACCAGAGGCTCGCTACGGTGAGGTCGAGCTCGCTGCCTTCGGTGCCCGCGACGATCGGCGTCGCCTCGGCCCGGGCCGCGAGCGATCGCGACGCCCGCTCGAGCAGGACGTTGAGCGCCGCGGGCAGCGCGACGACCAGCCCGAGGGCCACGATGAGCGTCACCGCCCGCCCGCGGCGGAACGCGAGGTTCGAGAGGGCCAGGGCGAAGGCGTGGTTCACCACGACGGGCCTCCGGCCGCCCGGCCGAGGTCGAGCGTGCGGTCGAACCGCGGCAGCAGCCCGTGATCGTGCGTCGCGGCGATGATCGCGGCGCCCTCGTCGCGGGCGAGGCGGAAAAGCTCGTCGACGAGCGACTCTTTCGCGGCGGGATCGAGGTTGCCCGTCGGCTCGTCGGCAAGGATCACCGCGGGCCGCGCGAGCATCGCCCGCGCCACCGCGACCCGCTGCCGCTCGCCGTGGCTCAGCTCGTGCGGTCGGTGCCCGAGCCGCGAGGACAGCCCGAGGCGATCCGCGAGCGACTCGGCCCGCTCCCGCGCCGCCCGGTCGAGCGGCAGGGCGGGATTGATCCGGCATGGCATCAGGATGTTCCCGAGGGCGTCGAGGTGGTCGACGAGCCGGAAATCCTGGAAGACCTGCCCGACGTGCCGGATCCGGAACTCCCGGCGGGCCTCGTCGCCGAGCGAATCGATCCGATCGCCGCGGAAGCGGATCTCGCCCGACTCGGGCACGATCCGGCCGGCAAGCAGCGACAGCAGCGTGCTCTTCCCGCAGCCCGACGGGCCGACGAGGGCGATCCGCTCGCCTTCGCGGGCCTCGAGCGGCGGCGTCGCGAGCGTGAACTCGCCGCCGCCGGCCCGGGCCGGATGTCGGAAGCGGAGCGAGGTCGTCGCGAGCATCGCCGTAGCGTACGGCGAAGCGATCGGGGTGGGCGCCTATCCTCCGCCGCGTCCCGCATCCTTCCGAAAGCGAGGTCCCTCCGCCATGCGTTCCCTTCGCGTCACGCTGCCGTCTCTCGTGCTTCTGGTCTCGCTGCTCGCCGTCGCCTGCGACGATCGCTCCGCCTCGGGAACGGCCGGCGGCGGCGGTGGACCGGGCGCGGGCTCCGGCGACGCGGCTCCGCTCCGTGCCGTCGCGACGACCGCGGCCCTCGCCTACTTCACGACCCGCATCGGCGGCGACGCGGTGGCCGTCGAGTTCCCGGTGCCCGAGGGCCTCGATCCCGCCGACTGGTCGCCGAAGGGCAAGGACCTGCCAGCGCTGCAGGAAGCCGACCTCGTCGTGCTGAACGGTGCGGGGCTCGAGTCGTGGCGGGCCCGCGTGTCGCTCCGCGAGTCGCGGGTGGTCGACACCGGCGAGCCGATCCGGTCGCGCTGGATCGAGGTCGACGGCCCCACGCACAGCCACGGGATGTCGGGTTCGCACAGCCACTCGG
>JBEIUL010000185.1:0-5406 GCA_040374395.1 Phycisphaeraceae bacterium | reverse complement strand
GCCACGGTCGGGGCGACCGGCGGCCCAGCCCGGCTCGGCTGGATCGGGGCGATCATCGGCCTCGGCGTCCACAGCCTGCTCGAGGGCGTGGCGCTCGCCGCGAGCCTGCTGGCCGCGAGCGAGGCGTGCCACGAGCCCGGCCACGACCACGCGGCCCACGCCGACGCCCTCGCGTGGGCGGGGCTCGCGACGTTCCTCGTGATCGTCCTGCACAAGCCGTTCGATGCCATGACGCTGACCGCCCTGATGCGGCACGCCGGGAAGTCGCGGAAGGCGATCATCGTGGCGAACCTGCTGCTCGCGGCCCTGGTTCCCGCGGGAATCGGCCTGTTTCTCGCCGGCGTCGCCGGACGGGCCGACACGGTCACCGTCACGACCCTCGCGCTGGCCTTCTCGGCCGGCATGTTCCTCTGCATCGCCTCGAGCGACCTCCTGCCCGAGCTGCAGTTCCACCGGCACGACCGGATCAAGCTCTCGCTGTCGCTTCTCGCGGGCGTCGGCCTCGCCTTCGCGATCGCCCGGTTCGAGGCCGCGGCCCACGAGGCGGCCCACGCCCATGACCACGGTCCGGCCCCGGCGGCCGATTCGGGCCACGACCACTCCCACGACCATTCCCACGATCACGCCCACCCGCACTGACCGCGGCCCGATCTCCCGACGACCATGACCGCCCCCCAGCCGACACCCCCCATCAAGGTCGAGAAGGTCCTCGCCGAGCTGAACCGGCTCCGCAACGACCTCTCGAAGGACCCGACCGACCTCGAGTGGTTCACGCTCCACCACGTCTTCTGCTTCGTCTCGTACAAGATGGGCGACTTCCAGAAGTACCTGAACGAGACCGTGAAGCCCGGCGAGCATCCCGAGGATTGACCGGCGCGATGCCGCCGTTCCGTACACTTCCCGCTTCCCGATGCCCGACTACAAGTCCACGCTGAACCTCCCGAAGACGGGCTTCGCCATGAAGGCGAACCTCGCCCAGAACGAGCCCCTCTCGCAGAAGCGGTGGGAGAGCCTCGGGCTGTATCGCCGTCTCGTCGAGAGCCGGGCCGGGAAGCCGCGATTCACCTTCCACGACGGGCCGCCGTACGCGAACGGGGCGATCCACGTCGGACACCTGCTGAACAAGGTGCTCAAGGACCTGGTGGTGCGGACGAAGCTCATGGAAGGCATGGACTGCCCGTTCGTGCCGGGCTGGGACTGCCACGGCCTGCCGATCGAGCACAAGGTGCTCACCGAGATGGTCGCCGCGGGCAAGGCGGCGAAGCTCGACGAGCTCGCCCCGGACGTCCGCCGCATGGCGATCCGCCGCGAGTGCGCCCGCTCGGCCGAGAAGTTCATCAAGCTGCAGGCGACGCAGATGCAGCGGCTGCTGACGCTCGCCGACTACGCCGACCCGTACTTCACGATGGCCCCGGCCTACGAGGCCCGCACGCTCGAGGTCTTCGCCGACCTCGTCGAGCAGGGCCTGGTCTACCGCGACAAGAAGCCGGTGCACTGGTCGATCGCGAACCGCACGGCCCTCGCCGAGGCCGAGCTCGAGTACGAGGATCGCGAGGACCTCTCGGTCTACGTCGAGTTCGAGGGCGTCGACCGCGAGGCGTTCGAGAAGGCGTTCGGCGGAATCGAGCTGGATGTCACGCCGAGCCTGATGATCTGGACCACCACGCCGTGGACGCTTCCGGCGAATCTCGCCATCGCGGTCCACGAGGGCTACCGCTACGCCCTCGCCCGGATCGACGGCAGCGAGACGGTCCTCGCGAGCGACCTCGTCGCGAAGGTCGCCGCGGCGGCGAAGGCCGAGAAAGTCGAGATCCTCGCCGAAACCGACGGCAAGAACCTCGTCGGCCTCCGCTACCGCCATCCGTTCTGCCCGCGCGAGGGGAAGGTCGTCCACGCCGAGTACGTCACGCTCGAGGACGGCACCGGACTCGTTCACACCGCGCCGGGCCACGGCGCCGAGGACTACCGCACCGGGCTCCGCGAGGGGCTCGCGACGTACTGCCCGGTCCGCGAGGACGGCACCTACGACGACACCGTGCCCGAGTGGCTGCGCGGGACGGACATCTGGACCGCGAACGGGCTCGTCACCGACCACCTCCGCAACTCAGGCCACCTCTTCTTCGACCACCGCTTCACGCACTCGTACCCGCACGACTGGCGCAGCAAGACGCCGGTCATCTTCCGGGCCACCGAGCAATGGTTCGTCTCGGTCGACCGGCCGGCGAGGCGAGACGGGAAGAGCCTGCGGTCCGCGGCGCTGTCCGCCGTCTCCGACGACGTGACGTTCGTCCCCGACTGGGGCCGCAACCGACTGCGCGGCATGCTCGAGAGCCGGCCCGACTGGTGCATCTCGCGCCAACGGGCCTGGGGCCTCCCGATCCCGGCATTCAAGCGTCCCGACGGCTCGGCGTTCCTGACCCCGGCGAGCATCCGCGCCGTGGCCAGGTCGGTCGCCGCCCGCGGCAGCGACGCGTGGTTCCAGGAGACGCCGGCGGCACTCTTGGCCGGCTACGACCCCGCTTCCGACCCCGACGCGCCGGTCGGCCTCGACGTCGCGTCGCTCGAGAAGATGCACGACATCTTCGACGTCTGGTTCGAGGCGGGCAGCTCGTGGAACTCGGTGATGCGGGCCCGCGGCATCGGCTTCCCCGCCGAGCTCTACCTCGAGGGCAGCGACCAGCACCGCGGCTGGTTCCAGGCGTCGCTCCTGCCGTCGCTCGGCGCGACCGGGCACGCCCCGTTCAGGACCCTCCTGACCCACGGCTTCATCGTCGACAAGGACGGCAGGAAGATGTCGAAGTCGCTCGGCAACGCCCTCGACGTCGAGGAGCTGCTGAAGGACGCCGGCGCCGACACCTGCCGCTGGTGGGTCGCGGGCGCCGCGTTCGAGGGCGACATCAAGGTCGACCTCGAGTTCTTCAAGGTCGCGGGCGAGAGCTACCGGAAGGTGCGGAACACGATTCGGTTCCTGCTCTCGAACCTCGAGGATTTCCACCCGGTCACCACCGAGGAGCTCAAGGGCGATTCGGTCGACCTCCGCTCGATCGACCCCGCCTCGATCGACGCGTGGGCCCTCGCCGCGGCGTCCGAGCTCGAGGCGACGGTCCGGGCGGCGTTCGCCCGCTACGACTTCCGCTCGGCCCACCAGGCCATCTACGACTTCTGCAACGACACGCTCTCGGCGACCTACTGCGTCGCGACGAAGGACCGCCTCTACTGCGACCGGAAGGATGCCCCGCGCCGCCGCCGCACCCAGACGGTGATGTGGACGATCGCCGACCTCCTCTGCCGGCTGCTCGCCCCGATCCTGCCGCACACCGCCGACGAGGCGTTCCGGGCCCTGTGGAAGTCGGACGGCCGGTGCGTCCACCTCGAGACGTTCCTCAAGCTCGCCGAGACCGTCGCCCCGAAGGCCCACGCGGGCTGGGCGAAGGCGATCGCGGTCCGGGGCCTCGCGTCGGAAGCGCTCGAGAAGGCGAAGGCCCGCGGGATCGAGAACCCGCTCGACGCCGGCCTCGTGCTGCCCGACCCGCACGGCGAGCTCGCCCCGTTCCTCGCCGAGCTGCCCGACCTCTGCGGAACCAGCCGGGTGCGGCTCGATCCGGCGGCGACCGCGATCGCGGTCGACGATCTCCGTCAGGAGCCTCGCTGCGACCGCTCGTGGAAGCGGGACGGCACCGTCGCGTTGCGTTCGGACGGGGGCATGCTCTCTGCCCGCGACGCCGAGGCGGTCGGGGTCGCCTGACCGACCACGGGGCCCGCGTTCCGATCAGGGAGATTGCCTCAGCCGTTGCTGCGGGCCGACCGATATCGTCCCCGAGATGCGCGTCGCGATCGTCGCCTTTTATTTCCCGCCCGACGGCGGCCCCGGGACCCAGCGTCCGGCGGCGTGGGCGCGGCATTTCGCCGCCCACGGGATCGACGCCACGATCTTCACGCGGGCCATCTCCTCGGACGGGGCGAGATCGCGGTACGAGCCACGCGACGACTCCTTCGCCGGCTGGGTCTCGGCGGCGACGGTCGAGCGGGTGGCGTGGGATCCACGTCCCGGCGAGTCCGCCCGCTGGACGGCCTCCGTCATCGACGCGATCGCGGCCGCGCACGCCCGACAGCCGTTTGATCTCGTGCTGGTGACCGCACCGCCGTTCGAGCTGGTACCGCTCGGCGGGCGGATCGCGGAACGGATCGACCGTCCGCTCGTGGTCGACCTCCGCGACGCGTGGGCCCTCGACGGGATCCGGCCCGCGTCGCATTGGCTGGCGTACCGCCGCGAGATGCGGCTCATGCGCGAGTCGCTGGGGAAGGCCAGCGGCATCCTCACCACCGCCGACGCGGCGACGCGGGCGGTGAGCGGACTGCTCGGTGGGGCGGTCCCGGTCGCGACGGTCACCAACGGCTTCGAGCCGGACGATTTCCGAGACCCGATCCCGGCCGCCGGCGGCGACGGGGCGTTCCGCATCACGTTTGCGGGCCAGTTCCTGTCGAGCGATGCCCTTCCGCCGAAGACCCTGAAGGAACGCGTCCGCCGCCGGCTGCGGGCCCGCTCGGTTCGGATCGACCCGACCGGCCGCAGCCCCATCCACCTGCTCGAGGCGATCCGGCGGCTTCGCGACCGCGAGCCTGCCCTTGGCCGCCGGCTCCGGTTCGAATTCGCCGGCGTGGTCGATCCCGCGACCGCCGAGGTGATCGAACGGTCGGGAGTCGCCGACGCGGTCACGTGCCACGGTTACGTCCCGCACGCCGAGGTCATCCGGCGGACGCGATCGGCCGATGCCCTGTTCATCTGCCTGAACGGGATGCCGGCGGGGGAGGAGCCGCTCGTGATCCCGGGCAAGCTCTACGAGTACCTCGCCGCCCGCCGCCCGATCCTCGCCGCGGTGCCGCCCGGAGACGCCCGGCGGATCGCCCTCGGCCACGCCGACACGGTCGCGGTCGACCCGTGCGACCCCGATTCGATCGCGCGGGGAATCTCCCGGCTCGCGGCCGGCGACCTCGACGCCCGGAACTCCGGGGTCGGCCTCGAGCGGTTCACCCGCGAGGCGCTGGCCGGTGAGGTGGCCGCGTTCCTGCGGCGGACGCTCGAGACCGCCGGCCGAGGCCGTACCATCCCGGCATGACCTCGCCCGCTCCTGCACCGAATGCCGCCGCCGAGCCGCTGGCGGCCGTCCCGTTCGACCTCTTCGCGAAGCTCGACCTGCGGGTCGCGACCATCAAGCACGCCGAGCCGCACCCGAACGCCGACAAGCTGCTCAAGATCCAGCTCGACGACGGTACCCCGACCGGCCGTCAGGTCTGCGCGGGCATCAAGGCCTGGTACGACCCGGCGACCCTGGTCGGGAAGCAGGTGGTGATCGTCGCGAACCTCGAGCCGCGTCAGATTCGCGGCGAGATCTCGAACGGGATGAT
>JBEIUL010000148.1:0-6164 GCA_040374395.1 Phycisphaeraceae bacterium | reverse complement strand
CCTTGATGTCACGCGGCTCGAATAGCCGACCTCGAGCTTGAAGAAGAAGCGGTCGAGCTGGGCTACCGGCAGCGGATACGTGCCTACCTGCTCGATCGGGTTCTGGGTGGCCATCACGAAGAACGGCCGGTCGAGCCGGTGGGTCACGCCGCCGACGGTCACGCTGCGCTCCTGCATCGCCTCGAGCAGCGCTGACTGCGTCTTCGGCGTGGCGCGATTGATCTCGTCGGCAAGGACGATCTGGGCGAAGATCGGACCCTTGCGGAACTGGAAGTCGCGACCGCCGTCGCTCTCGACGACGATCGTGGTGCCGGTCACGTCGGCCGGCATGAGGTCGGGCGTGAACTGGATGCGGCTGAACTGGAGGTGCAGGGCCTCGGACAGCGAGCGGATCAGGAGCGTCTTCCCGAGGCCCGGCACGCCCTCGAGCAGGCAATGGCCGCCCGCGAAGAGGCAGGTGAGCACGCCGTCGATGATCGCCTCGTGGCCGACCACGGCCTTGCGGATCTCGGTCTTCGCCCGCGCGAAATCGTCGCGGAACCGTTCGGGGGTCAGGGGGGAGTCGCTCATGGGTTCCCATCGTACGGGCTGCCGGGCAGGAGTATGCTTTCCCCGACGCCTGCGGAGACTTCGCCATGTCGACCCTGACCATCGATCCCACGACTCGCACCGCACTCTCGCCCCACGAGGCCGTCGAGCTGCTCAAGGCGGGCCGGGCGAGGCTGATCGACGTCCGCGAGGCGGATGAGCACCGCGCCGAGCGGATCGCCGACGCGGCGCTGCACCCGAGCGGGACGCTCGACCCGGCGGCGATCCGGCCCGAGGGCAAGATCCTCATCGTGCACTGCCGCACCGGGCGACGCGGCCTCGACGCCATGCAGCGACTGCGGACGGCCGGTCATGCCGACGTGTTCAACCTCGAGGGCGGCATCGAGGCGTGGCGGTCGGCGGGGTTCCCCACGCAGCGCACCGCGGGCGCGGCCCGGCTGCCCATCATGCGTCAGGTGCAGATCGTGGTCGGCCTCTGCGTCGCGACGTTCACGGCACTCGGCGCCTTCGTGAACCCGTGGTTCCTCGTGGTTCCGGGCTTCATGGGCTGCGGGCTGCTCTTCGCCGGCGCGACAGGCACCTGCGGCATGGCCGCGATGCTCGGCGTGATGCCGTGGAACCGGGCGCCGGCCGGCGTCACGGCGGGCTCGACACGGTGAGATCGTCGGTCGGCCGCACCAGTTTCGACGCGTAGTCGACGATCACGATCGTCGCCACCACGACCAGGAACCAGCCGAAGGCCTTCCGCAGCGTGACCTGGTCAAGTCGCTTGCCGAGCGACGCGCCGAAGAGGCTGCCGGCCACGCCGAAGCCCCCGAGGATCAGGATGGTGTGCGGCTGGATCTCGGCCTCGATGGACGGGTCGAGCACGAGCCAGTACCCGGCGAGGGCGACACCCGATTGCGCCGCGATGAGCACGAGGCTCGTGCCGATCGCGAGGCGGATCGGCACCCCGAGGACGAGCGTCAGCATCGGCACGATGAGGAATCCGCCGCCGACGCCGATCAGGCCGGTGAGGGATCCGACCGCGAGGCCGGCGGCGAGTGCCTTGGTGATGTTCACCGGCCGCGCGCCTTCCGCGGGCGGCTTCGAACGCAGGATCTTCCACGCCGCGAGGGCCATGACAAGCCCGAAGACCGTCATCTGGATCGCCTCGGGAATCGCCTTGCTGAACTGCGATCCGAGCAGCGATCCGGCCATGCCGGCCGGACCGACGAGCAGCACCGATCGCCAGTCGACCAGTTTCCTTCGGGCCGCGTTGGCGCCCGCGAAGGCGGCAATGATGCAGACCACCGCAAGCGCCTGGACGATCGCGGCCTTCGCCGAGTCGCCGAGCATGTAGTCGATGATCGGGACGAGCAGGATCGAGCCGCCCGCGCCGAGCAGGCCGAGGGACAGGCCCACCCCGACGCCGGCGATGATCTCGATCAGGATCTCGTTCATGCCCGGGTCGCCGCCGGGGCGGACTTCTTCCACGCCTCGAAGCCGCCGGCGAGGTTGGTCACGTCGTAGCCGTGCCGCTCGAGGAGCGCGGTCGCGAAGGCCGAGCGTCCGCCGAGCTTGCAATGGCAGAGGATCGGCCGGTCCTTCGGCACGTCGGCGAGGCGGGCCTTGAGGCGGGTGTGGGCGATGTTCAGCCGGCCCGGCACCGAGCCCTCGACCTGTTCGGCGGCGCGGCGCACGTCGAGCACCGCGAACGCGCCACGCTCGACGGCGGGGCGGGCGGTCGCGACGTCGATCTCCTTCGACTTCACCAGCGGGAGGCCATCGTTGGCGAACTCGGCCAGCGTCGACGGCTCGACGAACGCGACCGCGCGATCGAGACCGATGCGTACGAGGTCCCGCACCGCCTCTTCGATCCGCGACGCGTCGATCACGAGCACGATCTCGCTCGACTCGTCGACGTAGCTGCCGGTCACCTCGGGGAACGAGTTGCCCATCGGAGCGAAGAGCGAGCCGCGCACGTGCCCGTCGCGGAACGCCGGCCACGGGCGGGCGTCGACGACGGTCACCGAGCCGTCGGCCACGCGGCCCAGGTACGCATCGAGGTCGCGCCGCTCGGCGATCCGCCTCGGCTTCGGCAGCTGACCGAGGATCGCCGCGCCGTCGCGGTTGTCGCGCTTCATCCGAGCGAAGTAGAGCGGCGGCTCGGGCTGGCCATCGAGGATGAAGTCGACGAAGCCCTTCTCGTCGCGGGCCGCCTGCAGCGCCGGGCTGAAGCGCTTCTCGTAGCCGACCGTGGTCTGCGGGACCGCACCCAGCGCCTTGCCGCAGGCGCTTCCCGCGCCGTGCGCGGGCCAGACCTGCAGCCACTCGGGCAAGCCGAGGAACTTGCGGGCCGACTCGTACAGCGCGTGCGCCGACGGGTCGGCCGCGCCGGTCACGCCCGCCGCCGACTCGAGCAGGTCGGGCCGGCCGAGGTCGCCCACGAACACGAAGTCGCCGGTGATGATGCCCATCGGCTCGGTCGCGCCGCCGCCGCGATCGGTGACGAGGAACGAGAAGTGCTCGGGCGTGTGGCCCGGCGTGTGGACCGCGGTGAAGTCGATGTTCCCGACCGTGAATCGGTCGCCGTCCTTCAGCAGGTGGTGGTCGTAGCTGCCGCCGCCCTGCTTCCTGTCGAGCCAGCCGTAGCTCCAGTCCTTCCCGCCCATGCCCGAGACGTAGAGCTTCGCGCCGACCCGCTCGGCGAGCTCGCGGCCGCCCGAGAGGAAGTCGGCGTGGATGTGCGTCTCGGCGACCGCGACGACCCGCAGGCCGTTCGCCTTCGCGAGATCGAGGTAGCGGTCGATGTCACGCTCGGGATCGATCACGATCGCCTCTCCGGTGCGCTGGCAACCGATGAGGTAGGCGGCCTGGGCGAGACGCGGGTCGTAGACCTGGCGGAAGAACATGCGGTCACCTCCAGCCCGGTAGCGTCCCCGTTCGACCTCGCCGAGTCAACGAGACACGACGACGGCCGGCCCCGCGGGGGACCGGCCGTCGGATGGATCTCGGAATTCCCGTCCGGCTCAGCCGTTCGCCGGCAGCCTGGTGAGCACCTTGTCGATCAGCCCGTACTCGAGCATCTCGGGCGCGGTGAGCCACTTGTTCCGGTCGCAGTCCTCGTGGACCTTGTCCTTGGTCTGGCCGGTCGCCTCGGCGTAGATGGTGTAAAGCTGGTCGCGCATCCTCAGGATGTGCCTCGCCTCGATCTCGAGGTCGGTGGCCTGTCCCTCGAGCACGCCGCCGATGAGCGGCTGGTGCATGAGGTTCTCGCTGTTCGGCAAGGCGTATCGCTTGCCCCTCGTGCCGGAGCAGGCGATGACCGAGCCCATGCTCGCGGCCTGCCCGATGATGTAGGTCGAGACGTCGCACGGCACGAACCGCATGGTGTCGACGATCGCGAGGCCGCTTGTCACGCTGCCGCCGGGGCTGTTCACGTAGATCGAGATGTCGGCCTTCGGATCCTCGTTCGCGAGGAAGAGAAGCTGGGCCACGGCGAGGTTCGCCATGTGGTCGTTGACCGGGCCGCCGAGGAAGATGATGCGGTCGTTGAGCAGCCTCGAGTAGATGTCGTAGGCCCGCTCGCCGCGGCCGGTCTTCTCGATGACGATGGGAATGAGCGTCATGGTGGATTCTTTCGCGGCTGGGGTCACTTGGCGGACTTGTCGGGGAACTGGCAGACCTCGTCGACGAGGCCGTAGGCCTTCGCCTCGTCGGCCGAGAAGAACTTGTCGCGCTCGCCGTCCTTTGCGACCCGCTCGACGGGCTGGCCGGTGTGGCTCGCGAGGATCTCGTTGAGCGTCCGCTTGGCCTTGATGATCTGCTCGGCCTGGATCTGGATGTCGGAGGTCTGCCCGGTCACGCCGCCGTAGGGCTGGTGGATCATGACCTTGGCGTGCGGCAGGATGTGCCGCTTGCCCTTGGCGCCGGCCGCGAGCAGCACCGAGCCGCCCGAGTAGGCGCGGCCGATGCAGAAGGTCGCGACCTCGCTCGAGATGAACCGCATGGTGTCGTAGATCGCGAGCGTGTCGTCGACCGAGCCGCCGGGGCTGTTGATGTAGAAGTTGATGTCCTGGCCCCGCTTCTGGTTCTCGAGGTAGAGCATCTGCATGATCACGCGGGCCGCCGAGGCGTGGTTGATCTCGCCGATGAGGAAGACCACGCGGTTCTCGAGCAGCAGCTCGTCGATGGTCATCTCGCGGGTCCGCTGGTAGTTGATCGCGGCCAGCAGGTCGTGCGGGTAGGGACCGGCCGCGGGGGCGGGCGGGACGTTCAGGCGAAAGGGGTCGATCATGGGCGGTGCGTCCGGTGCCGTCGACACCGGGAGCGCCGGATGCCGCGAGGGGGCCGGGATGATACGGCCCGGTGGGTCATCGGCAATCGAGCCCGCGGACTTTGCCCTGCCCGCACAATCGGTGCGGATCATTCTTCCGGCGCGAACTCGATCCCGAGGTCGCCCTCGGAGACGCTGCGCGGCGCGCGGGTTCGGTCGCGGTCCTCGGGAATCCCGCGGTCGGGCAGGGTGAGCCGCATCGACGTGCCGTCGGGTCCGCTCGCGGCGATCTCGAGCCGTCCGCCGTGCGCCTCGGCGATCGCGCGACTCACCGCGAGGCCGAGGCCGGTGCCCCGCTGGCCCTTGGTCGAGACGAAGGGGTCGAACGCCCGTTCCCGGATGGAATCCGGGAACCCGCCGCCGCGGTCGGTGACCGAGATCTCCGCGGCGGATGCGACGGGATCCCAGCGGGTCGCGACGGTCACCGTACTCCGGTCGGGACTCGCCTCGAGGGCGTTGGACACCAGATTCAGGAGCGCCTGGTGGATCGCGTTCGCGTCGAGCTCGACGGGCGGGACGTCGTCGGCGAGCGCGAGCTCGATGCGGATCGACCGTCGCGCCGCCGAGCCCGCGAGCAGCGTCGCGACCTCGCGCACCAGCTCGTTCGGCGCGATCGGCTCGGGCTCGAGCGGACGGTCCTTCGCGAAAAGCAGCATGTTCTGCGCGAGGAGCTGGATGCGGTCGAGGTTCCGGCCCACGATCGGCCACGCATCGCGGGCGGTCGCGAGATCGCCGCGGCCGAGGGCGAGCTCGACGGCGTCGGCTCCGCCGCGGAGGGCCTGCAGGATGTTCTTCACCGAGTGCGAGAGGTTCGCGACCGTCTCGCCCATCGCCGCGAGCCGCTCGCGGGCGGTGGCTCGTTCCGACGTGTCGGCGCTCTCGAGCGCCGTCGCGAGATGCGTGGCCATCGCCTGCACCAGCCTCAGGTGACGCTCGTCGAAGGCCTGGCGGACGATCTCGGACTCGACCCAGACCAGGCCATGCCGGCGGCCGTTCGCCTCGACCGACGCGACGAGCCCGCTCATCGCGATCTCGCCCTCGGCGACCACGACCGCGCCGCGACCGTCGGCGAGCGTCTCGCGGCGGAGCGCCTCGGGCAGCGAGCATGGCCCCGCATCGCCCTCGCGGCGTCGGGCCACGATCGCGAGCGGCGGCGCCACGAGCTCGATCACCACCCGGTCGGCGTCGAGCTCGCGCCGCACGAGGGCCGCCGCGTCACGCACGATCGTCGCGCGGTCGACCCCGCGGCCCGCGAGCGACGCGAGTTCCTGCAGGAGCCGCACCGTCGCGTCGGCGG